>JAHJRK010000271.1 GCA_018830925.1 Pseudomonadota bacterium | reverse complement strand
CCCTTCGAGCTTCGGGAGGGCGCGTATGTCTCTTGCCGCCATTTCGAAATACATATCCCTCTCAAAACCTTTTGCAGCAATAACATCCCATAGAAGGTTTATAACCTCCTCGCCCTGCGTTGTTACTTTCATCTTTACCATAGGATTATACAGAAGATAGCGCCTGTCTTCAGGAGAGGCCGATTTCATGTAATCGGCAGCCCTGTTAGCAAAAAGTTTCATTGCAAAAAGGCGTGTATAAGCATCGGTGAAAAGCATCTTTATATGCGGAAAATCGGTGACATACTTGTTGTAAAGCCGCCTGTTGGCAGCATGATCAATCGCCTCGTATAATGCATGCGTACAAATTCCTATGGATGCCCATCCGAGATTGTACTTGCCGACATTGATCGTATTCAATGCCGAATCCCACGCATCCTGCCCTTTCGTAAGAATATCATCTTCCGTAATCGGATAAGAATTAAGGGCAAATTCCGCGACGTATGACTGGCTGTTTACGACATTTTTTATGCATTCAAAAGTTTCATGCTGCGAATCCGTTGCAAAAAAGACATATTCGCCGGTATCGGAGTCTTTGGCAAAAACGGAGACTATCGCGGCCTTGTTAGCATTTCCTATATAGTATTTCCCTCCATCGGCCCTGTATGTACCGTCAGGCATCTGTGTCAGCATCATTTCGCTCGAGTAGAGATCGGCTCCATGCTGCTTTTCCGAAAGGCCGAATGCAAAGATACCGCCCTCTTTCAGCAATCGGGCTGCTTTCTTTTTCATGGCCTCGTTTTTCCCCATCCAGACAGGCCCCAGTCCGAGTATTGAAACCTGCCACGTGTACCAGTAATGCAATCCGTAGAAACCTAAAATTTCATTAAAGTCGCTTATCCTGGCAGTATCCCACCGGCACTCCTTGTCGCCATATTCCGATGGAGTAAGGAGCGTCGAAAATATTTTTTCATTCTTGATGAAATCCAGAAAATCGTCATACCAGACCTTGTTCCGGTCATCCTCTTTCAGTTTAACCTTGCCTTTATTTTCAAAAAACCGGATTGTCTTTACCATTATCTCTCTTGATTTTTCATCAAGATGCTCAAACGTTTCTTTCTTTGGATTCAGTAAATTCATTTTAACGAAACTCCCCCGTAAGATTGGATTTTGTCACAAATAGAATATGGAAAAAGATCAGGAATAGATCATCCTTTTTACGAAACTTTTCGTAGAACACTTATTAACTTAGAATACATACTTTAAAATATCAAGCTTATAACCATCTTGCATCGAGCGGCTTTTCGAACTTTTCGCCTAATTATCTTGAAAATATTTGTTAATTCTCATAATATCAAATTAATGTTCACGGACTCTTTAAGGTTCATCATAATTAAAAAGGAGGCTTAAAATATGGGACTTAACATGCTGGTTGCATTCGACGATTCCGACAACGCAATGAGAGCAATTGAGTTTATTGTCAAAACCTTCAATCCCGACAGCAGGGTGACTCTGTATTATGTTGTGCAGGACAGCATAGCCTTGTGCGACATGAACAGCCCGGAGTTAACCCCCTACTTTTTAACTCAGCAAAGCGCTTTCTGTGCGCTTGAAGATAAAAAGAAGGCGCTGATAAACGAGGCTATGCGGAAGGCCAAAGCCCTCCTCACAGATTCCGGTTTTAAAGAAAATAACGTTGAAATGAAGATTGAAAAAAAGAAAAGCGGGGTCGCGAGAGATATAATCAATGAAGCGCACTCAGGCTATGATCTTATAGTTATCGGAAGAAGAGGGCTGTCAGGCATCATGGAATTTATTTTGGGAAGCGTTTCTCAAAAAGTCCTGCAATCCGCAAAGGATGTTTCGGTCATGATTGTCAACTGAGACCTTTGCATAACGCCCCCTTTTGCCGATTTATTTAAATACTCGGTTTCCGGTCTCTGGTTTGTAGTTTCTGGTTTTTCTTTTAACCAGGGACCAGTAACTATAAACCATGAACATAAGCCTAAATTTTAGCCTTCCTTGTATTTGGCCAAAATCGGGCGGTCTTCAAAGGTCTCAAACTGAATATGCCGGCTTGGTATAAAGCTGAGAATGAATTGGAATAAGAATTCTTAATTAAAAACGACCATCGTGCGCCTGAACACCTTCTTGCAGTCTATCTCTGATTCTCTAAGGACTTGTTTTATATATTTTATATTCTTTTCTATTGCTTCTTCATATAAATTTCTTGAAATGCCGTAACGGGCTTTAAAATGAGCGGGGAGAAACCTTGCAACATTTCCTAAATCTTTCGATAACCTGATTTTCATCTTCTCGTAAAAAGCTCCTGTTTTCATGAGAAGATCCATTTCACTCTTATAGCCACCAACATTCCCCTCCCTGTATTCGTGAAAAAGAAAAGGCAATTTTTCAACATAGGTTCTGTCGGCCATCTGGCCCAAAAGGTCTGCCGCACCGAGCATTTTGCCGAGAAGTTCGGTTTCGCGGGAGGAAAAATTTATCTTATCAACAGATGAGTCTATCTCGACTTCGGTGCATAAGAGCAAGTCGGAGCACATTTTAAACTGATCCTTT
>JAHJRK010000270.1 GCA_018830925.1 Pseudomonadota bacterium | reverse complement strand
GGTTTGCGGGTTACAACAGACATTTTTTTTCTGTCTGAAGTATGTCTTCCGATCGGAAGCACAATCGAACCGGAATCCTGTTCCATACTCCCATAAACAAGAGCCACATATTTTTTTTTGATTTTTCTTTCCTTGAATTGAAAAGAGAGAAAAGCATGTGCAAAATCGTTTTTTGCGGCTACAAGCACTCCCGATGTGTCTTTGTCCAGTCTGTGAACAATCCCAGGTCTCATTTCACCGCCGATTCCGGCAAGATCGTGGCAATGAAACAAAAGGGCATTGACAATGGTACCTGAATAATGACCCGGAGCAGGATGAACAACAATACCAGGCGGTTTGTTTATTACTATAATATCCGCATCCTCGTACAGAACATTCAATTCTATGGGTTCGGGAAGGTACCTGCCAGGCTCTGGGTCGGGAATTGTCCCGGATATCTTATCGCCGTATTTAACTCTGTATCCGGGTTTTTTTACATTATCCTGTACGGTTATTTTTCCGCTCAGGATGAGGGAGGCGGCAATGGATCTGGAACAGGATGGTATTAATGAGGAGACAACCACGTCAAGACGCTGCCCTGAAGCGGATTCGTCAGCACAAATAACAAAATCACTATTTAAGGGGTCCGGGATTTGAGGGTTCAAGGGTTCAGGTGAACAGACCAAAGGCCGAAGGTAAATAGACTGTAAACTGTTAGGCTGTAGGCTTTTAGCTAACAGCCTTTCGCCTTTCGCCTTTCGCCTCACGCCTTTCGCCTCACGCCTTATTTAAAGACTTTGCTCATCGTGAACAAACAACGATTCGATCTCTGAAAATATCTTGTCTTCGCTGGTGTTCCTTGCGGTCGAAAGTTCCTTGACAAGGAGAGTCTGGGCTGTATCATAAAGCTTTCGCTCTCCGAAAGAAAGATCCTTTGTAAGCTTTAAAAGATAAAGATCCCTGAAAACCTCCGCGACATCGTAGAGTGAACCGGTTTTAATTTTATCCATGTAGTCCCTGTATCGCCGGTTCCATGTCTGGCTGTCAACAGGCGCATCTTTCTTGTTTTTCATGAACTCATAAATCTTGGGGACTTCCCGTTCACTTATCACATCCCTTAATCCGACCGAATCTACATTCCATGTCGGGATCATGATAACCATGCCGTTTTCAAGAACCTTGATGATATAGAAATCGTGCTTTTCTCCGTTTACAACCTTGTTTTCAATTGCCTCAATTCGCCCGACCCCGTGCGCCGGATAGACTGCAAGATCTCCTACACGGAACGCACGCACATCTTTTCTTTTAGCCAGCACCTGCACTTTAACCTGTTTACCGTTTATTTTTGGGCTCATATTGTTTTTTGATATTACTCCATCATGCAAAGATTATTAATAGAAACGTCTATTTTCATACAGAATATGATTTACATTTAACATACTTTTCATAAACAAGCAAATAAAAAAGGATTGGCGCCATATGGACACGCCAATCCTTTATATTTTCAGCCTTCAGCCTGTTTCTTTATTTTCTGGTTTCTGGTTCGTTCTTCGTAGTTCGATGTTCGTGATCAGACTCACTATCCCACTGATTCCCTGCCCTCGACCTCTTTATTAGCCTTGCGCCTCCCGCCTTATGCCTCGCCACAACTCACTTCTCATGCTTACCGCTTGTGCACTTATGGGATTTTTTCGTTAAACATGTTCATCCCTTCCGTTATTCCATCACAAAGGACCGTAACTGCGGCATCCCGGGCCGTTTTTATTATCCGGTCAAGATCATCTTTTTCCTTATCGCTGAACCGTCCCAGAACATAGTCGGAAACACTGATCCCGGATTCGGAACGCCCGACACCTATGCGGAGCCTTGGAATGTCATCTCCTCCAAAAGTATCTATTATCGATTTTATGCCTTTGTGACCTCCATGCCCCCCTTTTACATTTATTTTTAATCTTCCAAAAGCAAGGTCTATGTCATCATAAATAATCAGCATATCCTCGCGTAATATTCTGTAATAATTCGACAGGTTTTGAACCGGGGGACCGCTTCTGTTCATATAGGCCATAGGCTTTGCCAGAACAACGTCAATCCCTTTTATTATCCCGCGCCCGTATACCGCTTCGAACTTTTTTTTCTCAACCGGAATCGAAAACGCCTTCGACAATGCATCAACCACCATAAAGCCTGCGTTATGACGGGTTTTGGCATATGTATCACCGGGATTACCCAGCCCAGCAAACAGGCAAACTCTTTTATCTGGCATAAATTATTCTGTTAGTAAGTTAAGAAATAATTTCGGGTTCTTCTCCCAATTTTATATGAGAATAAAGGAGTCCGAATTCAGGATATAGAATAAAAACAGTACTCTGGTTATTCTGGCTCATGGTTTCTGTATTCTCATGCTTCGTTGTGCCCGCGCCGGACATGAAGATTAGTTGGGAGAAAGGGGTCCAGGATTCCAGGGTCCAAGGATTGAAGATTCCCCGCAGCTAAGCTGCGGGGAATGCGTTCACTGTTTCGGTTCAATGTTACGGTAATTTTTTAACAACGGCCTACACGGGAATTCGTTATTCTTTTCCGCCGGTCTTTGTTTCTTCCTTGACTTCGGTTTCTTCTGCAACCTCACCTTCTTCTTCAGCAACCTTTTCTTCTGCCTTGGTCACAAGAACAGTTACTACCGTATAATTCACATCCGCAGGAATCTCAACTCCTTCAGGAAGCAGGATGTCTCTTACATGTATTGAATCGCCAATATCAAGTTCGGTGATATCAATCTCGATTGCCTTAGGGATTCCGACAGGTAAACACAGCACATCTATATCTCTCCGGACAACCTGAAGCATCCCGCCTAAATCAATACCCTTTGCAATTCCTCTGGTGACAACGGGAACTTTAACCTTGATCTTTCTGTCCATAGCAATTTCATAAAAATCAATATGCAGATATTTCCTTGAAACAGGATGG
>JAHJRK010000269.1 GCA_018830925.1 Pseudomonadota bacterium | reverse complement strand
CGATCTCGGCCAGGGCAGATCCGGAAATCGAATCTGGATAAAGAACCTGAAGCCGTTGAATTATGCGATTGCGCACAACATGGGGCAGCTTAAAGAGCGGCCTGGTGAAATCAGGCTCAGGATTGTAAGTCGTTCGTGTCGAATCAAAATACATCAAGAGTTTTGCTCCCTGACTTTAGCCCAGCGCCTGGATTTGCTTTTGAAGTCAAGAAAAGAGGTCGGGTTTCCCCTTGACCATTATTTAATACTAATCACCTTGAGATTTCGGAGTTTGACAGGGCGCTGGTTACGGCAGGCGGCTGGGTGGATTACGCCGATTCCAGATACTGACAACATCGCCATGCGGCGGCAGGCATCAATCACCGAACAGCATCTCAAAGTCGCGAGGACGAATAATTTTTGTTTTCCCATAAGATACCAGAGTGAGCAGATCATCGTCACCCGTCACCAGAAAATCGGCTTTTGCTTCCGCGGCACAGGCGAGAATATAATCGTCGCTTGCGTCCCTGCATATACCCGGTACTGGATTCTCCGGTCGGGAGGTTTCTTCATGTGCAGCTTCTGAAACGATAGCAGTAAAAAAGGAGATTTCCGCGTTATTAAATTGAAACTTGTCCTTAAAAATCCTGCTGAATTCTTCTATAACCGGACTGCACAGAACGAAGGCAAATTCGCGATTGCGGGCACGGCGCAAAATCCTGGAACAAATTCCGTCCGACAAAAAGGCTGAGATCAAAACATTTGTATCAAGGACTGCTTTCATGAAATTTCCCTGAAAACATCCTCTTCTGTGACAATCCCTACCGCCTTGGCTCTCGGAAACAGCATTTTCTGAGCCTTGCGAAATTTATTTTCCCACAAAAATATACTAAGAGACTCCTTGACGACATCGCTTTTGTTTCGTCCGGTTTCTCTGGCAAACTCGTTGAGTTCCTCGGCTATTTTCTCGGGAAGACTTATAGACAAGACTGATCTCATATTGATCACCTCCTGTATTACAATACGCTACACAAACAGGATTGTCAAGAATAGCATTTGTCTCTATTCTGAAACATACGCCCGGTTACGCGTACTTTTGCAAAAATCGCCTGGTTACCCAATGCAGCACCTCCATTGCGTAGTTCCTCCCGGCCAGATAAACGCCCACCCCGAACATAATATGAACCAACAAGAAAACAAGAGGACCGCCGACAACGATTATCATCGGCTTGTTCGATATAATTGACAAATAGCCCAAAAAAGCCAGGGCAGGCAAACTTATCAAACAACTCACCGCCAGTAAGACCAAACCGACATAAACTCGCGTGCCAGGTTGCTGCTTTAAGATTGATAGCCCGTCCGGTCTGGTCAGGGATTTTTGACCGAACTTGGTCTGCGCCAACCAACGGGCAAAAAACCTGAGAAGGGCCACTTGCAATTTCTCCTCATTTACAACTGCTTATGAGCTTTTTTGTGATAGATATCTTTTCTAAATATAACGTTAGCCTTTTATGCTTTTCTTTTATGGGCAATAACCGTTATCTCAACGGCAGCGCCTATTGCAAGAGCGCTGACTCCGATGGTTTCCCGGGCTGGCCTATGGTTGCCAAACCTTTTCGCGTAAATCGCGTTCATATTCGGGAACGTGCTCATATCGGTGAGATACACGCTGGAACGGGGAATTCAGTGGTTTGTGGGTTGAATCCAAGCGGAATTCCACACATTCTCTGGAATGATTGGTTCGACGTTCGATTCCATGCAATGCCTCCATAATACCTTTTACCCCTCAAATTATGGGAAGTGAACCCTCAGGCGGTAAAACTGCAATATCACCCACCGGATTTTTCCACGCTTGATAGCCGGCGCGGCCCAATGCTTCTACCGCGCCGTCCGTATACCCTTCCTTCCCAAGTTGATTCCACAGCGCAGTTGTTTTCCCCACGATTACATTGGGAGGCGCGGTCTGCGCTTCCTCGGTGAAATGGATAAAACCGTCATTGCCCCGCGTGCAGATACCATATTTCGCCTGCAGCACGTCAACATACTGGTTAAATTCCGCCCAGAAGCGTTTGTCAGCACGAATTGCACCTGTTAAGTTGGCAAGCAGTTCGGCATCCTCGTCTTCGTCTTTGATAGTCACCCAGGGCCCGATGCCCAGAGGACGCAGATTATCCGGACTGAATGCGAATTCACAAGGCTTTATACCCGTAGCGCCCTTTTTATTGACAGCATATCGGGCGTATATGCCAAATGGATGGTTGAATCCGGAAATCAATATACCGCCATCATCCAGCGATGCTCCCATCGATAACCGCATCCGATGCCTGACGCTTTTTTCGAAATATAAAAGAACGTTCATACACCGGATAACCCGAGCTGGCGCCACCCGGAGACCCTCGATATCCGATTCAATAAATCTCAGGTTTTGAGCTTCGAAGTCCCGGACATGATTATAGATGAGTCGGTTGCCGTCCTTTTCAACAGTCTCACTGGCATTATCATCAGAAGCTTGAATGTTAGGAGAAAGAACTGCAAATAGCGATTCGAACCGGTTTCTGACATCCATATGGTTGTCATGCAAAGGTTTCTTCAGTGGTTGGAAATATAGAAATTCTCCCTCACGGTTGAAACACGCGTAATTGCCTTCCGTATCATAGAGCACAAAGCAGGCAAATGAACGGTCAACTCCAAAAACGGACCAGTCCGGCATAGACTTTGCCGTATCAACTGTCGTTGCCGGAGGAAATCCGCATCCTAAATCGATAAACACCGGCTTCCCATTGCCTGAAGACCAGGTTTGCTGAGCGACATAGGCGTCAAGTTTTTTGTGCCGACCTTGAGATGTGAGGGGTGGAATTCGGCCGCCCCAGGCTGAAGGCAACATTGCCGGAGTGACGGTGGACAGCAACCAGATCATTTGGGCGTTAAACTCCGTAGCAGGGAATGACGCTCGCTTCATCAGGGCGAGCATGCGCATAATGATCTCTCTGGTATCAGCCGGTATCTTTGGAAAAGAGATATTATCGGCGAGCCTGCCTGGTAAACGTGTGCCCAAAAACTGTTCCACAAGTGAATTGAATGATCTGGTATCCACCGGTTCCATTGAGTTGCTCCTTGTCAGTCTTTTATTCTTTTCTTTTATGGGCAATAACCGTTATCTCAACGGCCGCGCCTATTGCAAGCGCACTAACTCCAATGGTTTCCCTGGCCGGTCTGTGGCCGCCAAACCTTTTCGCGTAAATCGCGTTCATATTCGGGAATCTGCTCATATCGGTGAGATACACGCTGCAACGGGCAACATCAGTCAATCCCAACCCTGCACCTTTCAACACCGCCTCGATGTTATTAAATACCTGTTCAGTTTGCTCCTCGATCGTGCCGCTGACCAATTTTCCGGTTTTAGGGTCTAATGGTAACTGTCCGGAAAGATATATTTTATCGCCAGCAATAGCTATCTGCGAATAAGGGCCGACTGCTTTGGGTACATCCGGAATATCGTTCATGAGCTGAATACCACTTGTCTTATTTGCCCTTGTCAATTTTGGAAGTGGTACTGCGAAATCATTCATTTTTTTCTCCTATAAAATTAAAGGGCTAACGCGCGGCTGACCCGTCGGGCGGGTTCATCACCCGGACGGTGTCGAGTCGCTGGTTGGAAATCTCTTGAAGTATCGAAATAGGTGGTATGTATCAGTCATAACTTTTATCTGCAAAAGCCTTCTTCAACGCTTCGTATACTTCTTTCTGGGATGCGCGTGGAAGACGACGGATACGTGCTATAACATT
>JAHJRK010000268.1 GCA_018830925.1 Pseudomonadota bacterium | reverse complement strand
CTCCGGACAACCTGAAGCATCCCGCCTAAATCAATACCCTTTGCAATTCCTCTGGTGACAACGGGAACTTTAACCTTGATCTTTCTGTCCATAGCAATTTCATAAAAATCAATATGCAGATATTTCCTTGAAACAGGATGGACTTGCAATTCCTTGATCATGGCAGTTCTCGTATGCAGGCCACCGTTTTGGATCTCGAGGTTTAATATAACCTGTCCTACATTTGACTTTTTAAATATATCTTCAAGTTCTTTGGTTGAAACCGACAGCAAAACCGTCTCTTTCCCAGGGCCATAGATTACAGCCGGAATTTCTCCCGTGCGGCGCAATGCTCTGGCCGGACTGTTCCCGACAGATTCTCTTACCTTTGCTTTAAGCTGTATTAACTCCAAGAGTATTTCCTCCTAATTGAGACCTTTGCAAAACATCCTCATTTGCCCGACTATCTTGAATCGTCCGTTTCTGGTCTCTGGTTAAGTGTTAAGTTTCTGATTTATTTTGCTTTGTGCCTCTGTGCCTTAGCCCCGCTGCGACTAAAAAGCCTTATACAAACAGGGAGGTCACAGAATCTCCATTATAGCTACGGATTATTGCCTCTCCAACGAGTTTTGATATTGATAATACCTCAATTTTAGAGCATTTTAAAGCTTCTTCTCTCAAAGGTATCGAATCTGTTACAACAATGCTCTTTAAAGCCGAATCATTTATGCGCTGCACTGACGGACCGGATAAAACAGGATGCGAACAGCAGGCGTGAACTTCTTTCGCTCCATTCTCCATAATTGCAGCCGAAGCCTCCGTAAGGGTACCTGCAGTATCAACCATGTCATCAAGAATTATTGCAATCTTTCCGCTCACCTCTCCAATAACCGACATGGCTTTTGCCTTGTTTGGAGCCTCACGCCGTTTATCGATCACAGCCAGGTCGCAATTAAGACGCTTTGCATAAGCCCTTGCCCTTTCCGCACCTCCTGCGTCAGGAGAGACTATAACAAGATTATTCCGAAACGTCGATTTTATATATTCAATAATAAACGGAGCCGCAAACAGGTTGTCGACCGGAATATTAAAAAAACCCTGAATCTGTCCCGCATGCAGATCCATTGTAATTACTCTGTTGGTTCCCGCAACAATTAGAAGATCGGCAACCAATCTTGCGCTTATCGGAACACGTGGAGCCACCTTCTTATCCTGCCTTGAATAACCGTAATATGGAATAACCGCGGTTATTCTCCGCGCCGAAGAGCGTTTGAATGCGTCAATCATTAGAAGCAACTCAACAAGGTTGTCATTTACAGGAAAACATGTTGATTGAATTACAAAAACGTCCTTTGCCCTGACGTTTTCATTTATTTCGATCTGGATCTCCCCATCACTGAAGGTTTTAACCTTGGCTCCGCCCAGCGGAACTTTTAAATAATCACAAATTTTGTTTGAAAGTTCAGGATTTGAGTTGCCCGAAAAAATCACATAGTCATTCATTTTTTTCTCGTTTTTTATTGGTTAAGCCGTTGTTCAAAAATAACCCTAACATTGGAACTTCGTGAACTGCATAAGAAGCCGTAACACGTAGCAAAATGGTCTGAAATGTAATAGTTATTTCGTAACGGCGCCTAACAACTTGCTCTCTTGGTTGGGGCGGGAGGATTCGAACCTCCGGATGCAGGAACCAAAATCCTGTGTCTTACCGCTTGACGACGCCCCAGTGTCCGGTGTTAAAATAACAAAATCCGAATTTCGAATATCGAATACCGAAACAAATTAAAAATATGAAATTGCTAAAATATTTCAGATTTCATATTTCGTGATCCGACTTACGCCTCACACCTCTGTGCCTTTGACCCTTGCTTTTCAGCGCCTTCGCCCTTGAACCCTTGAATCCTCGAACCCTTTTTTTTAACATATTGCATCAACAACAAAAACCCGCCACCTGCGGTTTTGCGAAAGAACATTCCCTGCATTTATTGCACTGTCATTATCGGGAAAAAGGCCGAATACAGACGATCCGCTTCCAGACATAAGAGCCCCGGCTGCGCCCTGTTTCAAAATGGCCTCTTTAGCCTCATTTATTTCAGGATATTTTGAAACAGTAACGGATTCGAGATCATTGCAAAGAAGCTTTGCATGAAATTCCTGTACGAAAATGAGCTTTTTAAGTTTATTTTTGCAATTTGTCAATCTCAAATTCAGATTATTATATACTTCCTGCGTTAATACACCAAATCCCGGGTAGACAATCAGTATCTTATAGGGCAGTTTCAGAGGATATTCTTTCAGCTTTTCACCTATTCCGGTTGCTAAAGCAGGTTTTCTATACAAAAAAAACGGGACATCAGCTCCGATCTCGAGCCCCATTGCCATGATCTCTTCAACAGGAAAAGGATTGCCGAACCATTTGTTTAAACACGATAAAACAGTAGCAGCATTGCTGCTGCCTCCGCCAAGTCCAGCCCCTGCCGGAATATTTTTTTCAATATGTATCCTTACTCCTTCATTTTTTCTGAATTTCCCGAGAAAAAGAGACGCAGCCTTCAGAGCATGGTTCCTTTCATCACAGGGAATTTCAGGATCGGTGCACGTGACAGTTGTAATGCCTCCGCCAAAATCAAAAGACATTACATCGTACAGGCTTACACAGCAAATTAAAGATACGATATCATGGTATCCATCCGGCCTTTTCCCCGAAACATGCAAAAACAGGTTTATCTTCGCAGGCGAAAGTATTTTCAAATAACAACTCTTTCCTGGTTTATGGCTATGTATTAGGAGTTAAGTTTTAATAGAAGGATTCGAGGATTCAAGTGAACAGGCCGAAGGTAGATAGACTGAAGACTATTAGTAACTTCTGACCTCTGGCCCCCGACTACTGATAACTGATCACTGATCACTGATCCCTGGTTACTGACCCCTCGAACACTTTCACTATCTACTATCGACTATTTACTATCCCCTATTTCTTCAGCTTGGCAATAATATATCCGGCCTTCGACCTCCAAAGGAGAATCTGAAAGGTGTCACCTTTTTTAATCTTTCCAATGGCTTCGGTATAATCTTTTACCGATTTTACAGCCTGATGATTAACCTCTCTGATGATGTCGCCCGGCGCTATCCCCGCTTCAGCGCCTTCCCCGTCGGAATCAACTCCGGCAACGATTACACCCTCTTTTTCAGTTATGCCAAAACGCTTGGCTATCTCAGGTGTCAGATTAGCAACCCGGAGTCCTGTCTCATCCGCCTGCCCTTTCATTGAATCTCTTGTTGATGCAATTTTTTCGTCCATTCTTTTTGCTACTTCCACATGGAATGTCTTTTCCTTGCCGTCCCGTAATATCTTGATTTTAGCAACATCTCCCACGCCAATATCGGCAACCATTTTTAAAAGGGTTCTGCTTGATTCTATCTTTTGGCCGTTAATCTCAATGATAATATCCTTTGGCCTGATCCCTGCTTTATCGGCAGGATCTCCGGGAATCACATCAGAAACCAGAACGCCTTTCCCGTCTTTGATTCCAATATACTCTGCAAGGTCAGCCGGTAAATCCTGGATCGTCACGCCGAGCCAGCCCCTTGTTACATCTCCGTGTTTCTTCAATTGCTCAACGATTCCCTTAACCAGGTTTATCGGGATCGCAAATCCTATACCCTGTCCGCCTGCTATTATGATCGTATTGATGCCTATAACCTCACCACTCATATTTATAAGAGGACCGCCGCTGTTGCCAGGATTAATGGAAGCATCGGTCTGAATGAAATCATCATAAGGGCCTGAGCCTATTACACGCCCTTTTGCGCTGACTATTCCTGCTGTAACTGTGTGCTCCAGGCCAAACGGGCTCCCTATCGCCAGCACCCACTGCCCCACCTTCAGGGCATCCGAATCGCCGATTTTTAAAACAGGCAGGTTATATCCTGATTTTATCCTGATAAGAGCAAGATCCGTATTGGGATCACGCCCGACTATTTCAGCTTCAAATTCCTTCTCGTTTTTCAAGATAACCTTTATCTTATCAGCGTTTTCCACCACATGATTGTTCGTAACTATATAACCATCTTTATCAATTATAAACCCTGAGCCAAGGCTTCGCTGCTTAAATTCTTTCGGTTGATTCTGATTGAAAAATTTATTAAAAAATTCTTCCATCTGATCATCGTCACCGAACGGTCCCTTGTGGAACTGACGGAATATATTTCCTGTTTTTTCGGTTCTAACCGTCCTGATATTTACTACTGCCGGACTGGCCATTTCCGCCAGGGCGCTGAAACTTTCGGGAATCAACCGGACTTCAGCCGGTTTTGGCTCTGTAACTGATGAGACCATTCCGGCAAGTGAAATATCAGATCCGCTTCTTTTTGCCTTGTCGTCCGAAACGGAATTTAAACTGGAAATCCCCAGAATAATCATTATGAGGAATAAAACCATAAAAACGGCTCTGCGCCGTGTAATTGAATTTATTAATTTATTAATCCACATATATACCTCCTTCACTTCTTTTCCTTTACATAAATTATTCTTAAATCATAAAGGATGTTTTTCAGCATGCTTTCCTCGTCTTTTGATAAATTTCCTCGGGTTTTTTCTTCAAGCATACAAAGGATATCAATAGTCTGTTTTGCCAGAGCAAGATTAATTTCTTTTTTCCCGGTACTAGGATTGTCAAGAATACCAAGATTTACAAACGCAGATGCATTAAGAGACATTATAAAGGTTGGGAAATTAATTTCAGGAAAACACGCCTGAGCCTCACTTTTACCTGGTTTTTCACCTGTTGGTCCGGCTTCTTTAGGCTCTTGCTCTTTTGCATCCTGAATCTTTTCTTTCTCTTTTTTTTCCTTATCAATATCCGTATTATCCTGAGAAAAAATTCTCCGGTCCTTTATGATAAAATCTTTTTTTTCTTCCGGCATATTTATTCTCCTTTTGTAATTCGTGGTTTGTTGATCGTCGTTCGTTGTTCGTAATTCGATTCACGATCTTCCCCTTGACCCTCGCTTTCCTGACCACTTTCGCCTCACGCCTCACTTCTTTCTCTACTATAGCTCAAGAGGTATAACGCTTTTTACCATAGGAAGCGCTCTCAATTCCTCAACAACAGGTTCCGGTATCGGCGAATCGGTCTTGAGCAAAATAATATTTCTTGCGCCCTCTTCTTCCTGGCCTACCTGCATCCTGCCGATATTGATATTGTTTTTGCCAAGAGTGGTTCCGATACTCCCGATTGCGCCCGGTTTATCAAGATTGTGAATAAGGGCAAGATGTCCGCTCGGATGCATCTCAAGCCTGAAGTTGTTTATTCTTACAATCCTTTCGTCTTTCTTACCGAAAATAGTGCCCGCAATTGTAATCTGTTTATCCGCGGCAATTCCCTTAACGGTTATAAGATTTATAAAATCTTCCGATTCGGCACTTGCCGTTTCCGTTACGGTTATACCTCTTTCCTTTGCAATGAAATTGGCATTGACGAAATTGACATCATCCTTGACTATAGGCACAAGGAGGCCCCTTAAAACAGCAGTTGAAACCGGCGACATATCAAGCCCTCCAAAATCGCCGGTGTACTCGATAATGATTTCTTTGAGAGGCCCCGGTGAAAGTTGTGCAAGAAGGCTGCCCATCTTGTCTGCAAGGGAAAGAAACGGACCGATTTTTTTCAGAAGCTCTCCCGTAATAGAAGGAACATTAACAGCATTAACTATAGT
>JAHJRK010000267.1 GCA_018830925.1 Pseudomonadota bacterium | reverse complement strand
GTTCCATGTCGCAAAAACCCTTTTTGAAGACGGAAACGAAGTGATCGCAATCGACCAGGACAGAAACCGCATACAGGAGATAGACCCTTACTGCACGGAAGCCATTGTAATGGATGCTTCCGACAAGGAGAGGCTTAAAGCCCTCGGGCTTGAAAATATGGACAGCGTGGTATTAAGCGCGGGATCAAAGATCAGCAACAGTATATTGATCTGCCTTCACCTCCAGGAGATAGGAGTCAAAAAAATACTGGCAAAGGCATTGGACGACGACCATGCAAAAATACTGAAAAAAATCGGGGCTACTGAAATCATCCGCCCTGAAATGGCTATGGCCATAAGAATTGCAAGGGGACTCTCCACTCCAAACATACTTGACTTTATTCCGCTTGCCGAAGATTATAATCTCCTCCAGGTCGATCCTCCGCGCGCCTTTATCGGAAAAACATTAAGAGACCTGGATCTTAAGGCGAGATACAATGTTTTTGTGATCGCCATAAAGGAGCTTGTCCCCGAAAACTTTGTGCTGGTTCCTCCGGCAAGTTTTCTGATCAAAGACAGCGATGTCCTTATGCTGCTAGGAAAAGAGCAGGATATTGCGAAAATCCAAGAACTTAAGGCGGAAAGCTGATTGAATATTCCCGCAGCAAGCTACGGGTAATCTTCGACCGTGCGGTTCAAAGATCAGGGACACAAACATTGAATTTCGGACATCGGACCGGGGGAAAGCGGACTGATTAAACCGAAATAGCAAGCGCATTATCCGAGGCTTGCTGCGGGTATCTTCAAATCGAGTAGAATGCAGCGGCATTTCCACCGAGAATTTTTTCAAGGGATTCGCTAGGAAGGTCCATCTTCAGCAACCGTTTTATTTCCCGATCCCATGCATAGGGAATATTCGGAAAATCGGTTCCGAATATTATCCTGTCCGCGCGCATCCCTGAAAGTTTTGGAATATTTTCGAAAGGAAGATAATCTGCAAGCGCCATTGTGGTATCAAGCCACAGATTATCATACTCTTTTATCATTCTGCCATATTCTTCAAACTCATCTGCACCGAGATGCGGAACGCAGACTTTAAGCGATGGATAAGCCTTTATAACCCTTTCAAGCCTGTCGAAACTGCAAAGAAGATACGGGTCGCACGGATATTCAGGACTCCTTGGTTCCCTCCCGACATGCATGATAAGCGGCTTGTCGTATCTGACGCATGTCTCGTAAACTTCCTGCATTCCCCTGCCCTCCATGTCAAAACACTGAACATGGGAATGAAGCTTAACCCCAGAAAGCCCGAGGCTGAATGCTTTGCTTAGAATATCTACCGCTCCTGCCTCTCCCGGAAAAACCGTGGCAAGCCCGGTGACCGCCGTACACAACCGGCAGACTTCAGCCATGTATCTGTTTAACTTTTCCGCAATTCCGGGTTTGTGCGCGTAATGAAGGGCGACAATGCGGTTTATTCCTTTTGAAAGAAGAAAGGAGAGAATCTCGGGAGTCTTAAGCTTATATCGCACCGGCCAGCCGAATTTATCAAACCACTCCCAGACTGATTCAAAAAGCATATCCGGGAAAAGATGAACGTGAGCATCCACGATGAAAGGGAAACCCGCCGGTACTCTTTCGCCTTCCACGTCATTTACCGCAGGAAGCGGTATACTGTATTTTTCGTTCTCAGCCAATATAATTCCCGGTAATCCATGATTTGAGGGTCGCGATCCTTGATTCGATTCACTATTCACCATTTACTCTTCACGAAACCGTCAGGCTCCTTATAAAATCACCTACCGCCTTGTGGACAACATGCGACCCTTCCCCTGTGACAATGACATGGCGATTGATATTTAATACAACATAAGACTTGTTTTCTGAGCCGAGCAGCTCGTACACCCTTCTTGAGCCCTTGGGGTTTACAACAGGATCGCCGTGAGCCTGTATCACAAGAGCAGGCGCTTTTACGGATGAAAGCCTGGGCTCAACCGATTCCATGAAACGTTCAAGCTCCCTTATGCCTGAAATCGGGTTTCTCATATAATTTATATGGGGATTTTCAGGCCGGTTTTCT
>JAHJRK010000266.1 GCA_018830925.1 Pseudomonadota bacterium | reverse complement strand
CGACATCAGGCCGTCCATGGGAACCCACTGGAATGGTGTAAAAGGTTTGGGGACAAAGGGGTTGATGCTTACCGTGATTTGTCCGATCCGCTTTTTTATCCTGCTTGAAGCAAGAAAACGTTTTTTTATTTTCCGGCAGAGCATTACTATCTCTTCAACATCATCCATTGTTTCGGTGGGAAGGCCTGTCATGAAATAAAGTTTAATATTTGGAATTCCGCCTTCGACTATTGTTTCTGTTGCGGCTAAGATTTGTTCCTCCGTTATTCCCTTGTTTATAACTTTACGCATTCGCTGTGAGCCGCCGTCCGGGGCAATTGTCGCGGTTTTGACCCCGCTCTTTTTGAGCGCAGAAACAAGCTCTACGGAAAGCGCATCCGCTCTTAAGGAACTGAAGGATATTTTAGCTCCCTTGGTCTGGGCAATACTACAAAGCCCTGTAATTCCAGGAAGATCTGAAACAGCGGCCCCCACAAAGCCTATCTTGTCTGTTAAGGCGGCTCCCTTCTCAATACATTTTTCCAGGCAGGAAACAGTTCTGAATCTCGGAGGCCTGTAAATGTAACCTGCGCTGCAAAACCTGCAGCCATGAGGGCATCCTCTCGATACTTCGATTAAAAAAGTCCGGTCAAAGGCGGTATGCCGGGATAGAATGCTGCTGCATGTGTTTATCGTCGAGATATCTTTTAAATAAACACGACTGATTTTTTGAGGCAGATCGGGGAATATAGGATGAAATGAAGCAAGAGTACCGTCTTTGTGGTATGATGTTTCATAAAATGACGGAACATATATGCCCGGCAGATTCTTTGCGATTTTCAGCAAAATATTTTTTTTCCCGGTTCCCGGTTCATACAACCCGAAGAAACGCTCTATTATACCTTCCGCTTCACCAATGAAAAAGCAGTCAACGAATTCTGAAACAGGTTCCGGGTTTATGAAACAGGCAACTCCCCCAGCCATGACAAGAGGGTGGGGGGTTCCTCTGTCGATGGCTTTCAGGGGGAGTCCTGCTCTTTCGAGGATTGAAAGAATATTTGCAAAATCGTTTTCAAAAGAGACGGAAAAAGCAATTATATCAAAATCGGCAAGCCGTCTTGATGATTCTATGGTTTGCACCGGGTTTGTGTCGGTTTCCGGCAGAAAAGCCCTTTCACATAGTACAGAATCAAGCCCGTTTAAAAGATTATATACAGCGTGAAAACCGAGATTTGACATCCCGAGTTGATAGATATTCGGATAGACAAGGGCTACCCTGACATGTCCTTTCCATTGCTTCCGGACAGCGCCTGTCTCGGAATCTGAATAAAGCTTTATTTTTCTGTTTTCCTTCCATGACATTGATTGATCTGTTAGGCTGTAGGCTGTCAGGCTGTAGACTATCAGCTAACAGCCTTCCGCCTCATGCCTTTTCCCTTTGTGCCTTTGTACCTATTAGTTTCTGGTCTCTGGTTTGTGGTTTCTGGTTTTCTGCCACTTGAACCCTCGACCCCTGCCGAAGGCCCGCCAATCACTATGGCGGGAATCCTTGAACCCTTTCTTTCACCCTAATCAGCTTTTTTCCTTAAAAAAGTCGGGACATCAAGGTCATTATTGTCAATAACCAGTCCCTTATAACCCCTGTATGTTGCGCCTCCCGATTCTCCGACAGCTTGTTGCCGACGTATGAAAGTTGGTTCATCATAAAATGCGGCGTTTTTCATGTCTTCAATCGTCAGGCTCCTCACTTTTCCCCTTACGGCTGATTTATCCTCTTTTCCCGGTTTGATTTCCTCATTTAGCTGGCCGATTCCGGTTGCTATAACAGTTACCCTCATATCATTCCCGAGGCTGTCATCTATTGCTGTTCCCCATATTATGTCGGCATCTTCGCCTACTTCTTTAAAAATTCTGTCCGAGGCTTCGGTCATTTCTTCCATTGTGAGGTCGCTGCTGCATGTTATGTTCATCAAAACGCCTTTGGCTCCTGCGATGGAAATATCTTCCAGCAGCGGATGGGATATTGCGCGTTCGGCCGCTTCAACCGCCCTGTTTTCTCCGGTTCCTATTCCGATGCCCATTATTGCCATGCCGGCCTTCGACATTGTCGTTTTTACATCGGCAAAATCAAGGTTGACAAGACCCGGCATCATGATCAGGTCCGTAATTCCCTTAACCGAGTGGAGAAGAACTTCGTCGGCTTTTATAAACATTTCAAGTGCTTTTGCATTTTTCGAAGCAAGGCCTCTCAGTCTGTCATTGGGAATTGTTATCACGGTATCCGCATATTTTTTGAGTTCATTGATTCCCTCTTCAGCCTGCTTCATGCGCTTTTTCCCCTCAAAGGAAAACGGCTTTGTAACGACGGCAACTGTGAGTGCTCCTATATCCTTGCATATCTTGGCTATGACAGGAGCGGCTCCGGTTCCGGTTCCTCCGCCGAAACCAGCGGTAATGAAAACCATGTGACTCTCTCCAAGGGCTTTTCTGATTGCCTCTTCGTTCTCAAGCGCGGCTTCGCGTCCGATTTGAGGAATAGCTCCAGCTCCAAGCCCCTGGGTTAGTTTTTCCCCGAGCTGAATCCTGACCGAAGCCATCGATTTTTCAAGAGCCTGGGAATCGGTGTTTGCCGCGATGAACGTTACGCCTACCAGGTTGGAGGCGATCATGTTATTGATTGCGTTTCCTCCCGCGCCTCCCACACCGATAACCTTGATTTTTGCCGAATTTTCATTTTCTACGATGCTGAACATATTCCACCCCCCAAATGAAATGAAAAGTTATTTGTTTTCCGGTTTCTTGTCTCCGGTTTATGGTTTATCATTCGCTCCGCTCATTTCCGAATATCGTACATCGTACATAGAAAAGCGAAATTCGAAATTCGATGTACAGCTTTTATTTCCCCTTGAATCCTATATTCTATATTACTTCGCTGAACCATTTTTTCATTCTGCTCATAACCCTGTTGAATATATTCCCGTCGCGGATTCTGAATTTCTTCCGGGTTTGATTTTTTGCCCCGTATAGGACAAGGCCGACTCCTGTCGCGTACATAGGGTTATTTACCACATCAACGAGTCCGCCGATTCCCATAGGCTTTCCTAGGCGGGTTGGAAGATTAAAAACGGATTCCGCTATTTCGGTAACGTCATTTAACAGGGCTGATCCCCCTGTCAGAACTATGCCTGAAGGGATCTGATTTTCCATTTCAGCCCTGTATATTTCTCTTTTTATCAGAGTAAAAATCTCTTCCATACGGGGCTCAAGAATTTCGCCGAGTATCTGGCGCGAGAGCTTTCTTGGCGTACGCCCACCCATGCCCGGAACTTCGATCATTTCATCATTGCCTATGTTCTTGGCGACGCAGCTTCCGTATTTTATCTTGATTTTTTCAGCTTCGGGAAGCGGGGCTCTCAAGCCCACTGCTATATCGTTAGTCAGGTTATTGCCTCCCAGAGCAAGAACGAAAGTGTGTTTGATGTTTTTCCCGGAAAAGACAGCGAGATCGGTCGTTCCTCCGCCCAGATCCAGAAGGACTGTGCCAAGATCCTTCTCTTCGTCGGTCAGAACCGCTTCTCCGGAAGCAAGCGCTTCGAGCACTATATCGCACACATCAAGGCCGGAACGGTTCGCGCATTTGACTATATTATGGGCGGATGTCACTGCACCTGTCACAATATGTATTTTCGCTTCGAGCCTGACACCGGCCATGCCTATCGGATTTTGTATTCCCGCCTGTTCGTCCACAATATATTCCTGGGGAAGCACATGAATGACTTCACGATCCATAGGTATTGCTACTGCCCTTGCTGCATCTATGACACGTTCAATGTCCTGCTGGGTCACTTCAGGCCCTTTGATTCCAACAATCCCCCTGCTGTTGAAGCCTGTAATGTGGCCCCCTGCGATTCCTGCATATACGGAAGATATTTCGTATCCGGCCATAAGCTCAGCCTCTTCAACCGCTTTTTTTATTGAGTCGACGGTTGATTCGATATTTACAACAACACCTTTCCGCAGACCTATGGAAGGATGGGTGCCGATTCCGATTATGTTTATTTCCTTATCGATAACTTCACCGACAACCGCACATATTTTGGTTGTACCGATATCAAGGCCGACTATGATGTTTTCCCTCACCGGCATTCTAAACCTCCTTATCAAATAACAGGGTTCAAGCGTCTCCGTCTCACGCCTTTGTCCCTTTGTGCCTCAGTGCCTCTGTCCCTTTATCTTCTACCCTCTGGACCTCTCGAATCCGAAAGACATTGGATTCATACGATGGTCGCTTATTTGCCGGGCATATAACTACGCGGTTTACGCTGTTGTTTAAATCAACGGTTTCAAAATCCGAAAAGCCTCGGCCATTTTTAACGTAATGAAGAACGTTTTTCAGCCTTTCATACTTCTCATGATAGTTGTCATATCCGAGCTTGATGGTTTTAGTTTCATCGAAAGCATGAATTGTGAGGCCGATTTCCCTGTCGACACGAATCAGTTTGATCTCGTTGTT
>JAHJRK010000265.1 GCA_018830925.1 Pseudomonadota bacterium | reverse complement strand
TGCCATGACAATTGCCCTGTTAATACAGGATTCCATGGGAGATTTCCACTCTTCAATGTTTTGGGTATCCGGAATGTTTGGATTATCAATGTATGTAGCCGGTCTTATAGCTATTAAGGTTTATCCAAAAATTTTCCCTATTAAATAGGTCTTGATTGCTTACTTATGGATGTCTCGCATATTCTTCCCGAAGGTAAGTTTAAATAACAATAACTTTCTTTCAATTACAGGTGGCGAAAAAACTTCGGAAATAAAGGGAGTCCCCGGACTCGTTCCTCGGATAATCATTATTGGTCAGTTGGGGAAAATCTTGTCAAGGCATGGAATATAGGAAAAAAATTTGAAAAATAATAGTGCTGGAAAATGACTACTGCGCTCTGGATCACCGCCGTTTTGCTGATACTGGTCGGTGTTATCGGCGCTTTACTGCCGGTATTGCCCGGCATCCCGTTGATCTTCGGCGGCATGCTGATAGCCGCGTGGATAGGTGATTTTCAGCAAATCAGTGCGCTTACTGTTGTTGTTATGGCGATCTTGGCGGTTTTCGGCATCGTTATCGACTACGTAGCCGCTGCCATGTCTGCCAAAAAAGCGGGCGCAAGCAGACAGGGTGTCATCGGCGCAGCTATCGGTACCATCGCTGGAGTATTCACAGGACTCTGGGGGCTCCTGTTCATGCCGCTGGCAGGTGCTGCCGTCGGTGAGTTCATCGCGCACAAAGACTTACTCCGCGCGGGCAAAATCGGCGCAGCCACATGGTTTGGACTGCTCGTAGCCACCGCGGTGAAACTGGCTGTTGTATTCACGATGGTCGGCGTGTTTGTCGCGTCGTTGCTGATCTGAGGCAAGGGCATCTGGAGGCGACGCGCGGCGGAAGGCTTCCCGAAGGTAAGTTTAAATAATGAGAACGTTCTTTCAGTTACAGTGGGCGAAGAAACTTCAGAAGTAAAGGGCGGCCCAGATTCACTCCCTTAAACAAATAGACTGGATACTTTCAAAGATATAGTAGATTTCAAACGTAAATCGTGGTAAGTTTGAGCTTATAACAATAGGTTAAGAAGTTCCATTGAAATAGTTGAGGGGTTTCGCAGTATATACTTACCGTGTAAGTTTCTGAGCATCGAATCTTCTACATGGAGCCACGAGTCAGAATGATCGATATATTGTCACGCAGCTTGCGCATCAGAGACGACGGCACAGGCAAGGGCCGGGAAACATATGGCACCTTTGCTGAGTTTGAAATCGAAGATGCGATAATCCTCCTTGGCGATCCGGGGATGGGAAAGACAACCTTCTTCAGGAATGCTGCCAAAGCGAATTACACAACTGTTCGAAAATTCCTAATAAATCCTCATGCTGTACCGAGCGAGGGACTTTTTCTTGATGCGCTCGATGAATACAGAAATATTGCCAGCGGACAAAATGCCAGTGACGAAGTTGCAAAGGCACTTTGTTCTCTAAAAAAACCCAAATTTCGGTTGTCATGTAGAGCAGCGGACTGGTTCGGGTCAACAGATCAAGAAATACTCAGAGTCGCCAGTGCTTCAGGACGGATTGTGGTTCTTGAACTTTGTCCACTCTCACATGATGAAATCCTTAATGCTGTGCGTGAGATAGTTCAGGACCCCGTTCTATTTATAGATGAAGCAGAATCAGCGGGGCTCGGAAAACTGCTTGGCAACCCTCAGACTCTTGAACTTTTGGCAAGGGCCTGGCAAACTGACAAGAAGCCCAGGAATAAATTCGAAGCATACGAGATAGGTGTTTCTGAACTGCTTAAAGAGGTTAATCCTCAGCACGTTGAACGCGGAGTTAACAGGCCTGACTCCAACGATATGCGGAAAGCTGCAGGCGCAGCCGCTTCCGTCCTGCTCCTCTCTAACTCTGTTGGCATTTCTCGCGCCGAATCGGCGGATGGCAACGATTATGTCAGGCTCACAGAAGTGCCATATACTAACAGGAGCGATCTTGATGCTGTCTTGAAGAGGCGACTTTTTTTATCTACGGAAGTGGATCGGTTCGAGCCGGTCCACCGTACAGTTGCGGAGTTCCTGGCAGCGGAGGATCTATACAGTCGTATTGCAAATGGTCTCCCAATTGATAGAGTGATGGCGCTCATGTGTGGGGTTGATGGAAAACCGGTATCCTCACTCCGCGGCCTTTTCGCCTGGTTGATGTGTAAGATTAGTCATATCGCAGATTGTTATGTCGAGCGTGATCCCTATGGTGTTGTTACATACGGAGATGCCAGCGTGTTGCCACCAAGTGCGCAATGTGCCGTATGGGCTGGCCTTCGGAATCTTCGCGATCCATGGTTTCTCACAAACGATGACGATCGTAGCTCGTTCCGTAACCTTGCCAACCAAAATACTGCCAAAATCATAAATGATATCCTCCAGGATTCAACAAGCGGCGTTCATCTGAAAAATGCAGTGCTAGAAGCAATTTCCTACAGCGTAGAAAACATTGGGCTAAATGAAATTGTCAAAAAAATTGTACTGGCAAAGCACGACAATAACTGGCTTAGATCAACAGCATTGAAAGCCTACGCAAAATCGGTTCAGAACGATTGGGGGCAACTGGAGGCTATCGATCATGAACTTGCCCATTCAAGCGACGATTTAACCGCCCCTGAAGTGCGAGTAAAGCTTCTCTGCCTGACACCGGGAGTTGGTAGCTTGCCCTTGCGGGTGCTATCGATCATGGAACAGGCTGCTTCTGCCAGGAAGGAAAGGCATATTGTCGGCCGCTTCTATTCACTGATCGCTCTGCCATCTGATACAGATTTGGACGTGATTCTCGACAGCGCATCTCGGGTGTTGATACCGACGAGCAAGGATCGCTACGAGCTTCGATCAATTTTCGATGAGTGGTTGAAGCGGCGACTTGAGAGCTCTTCAGCGATCACACCTGTGCAACTATCCAGTTGGCTTCGAAATATATGGGGTGCCCGCCACGATAGCAAAGATGAGGAGACTCTGGCATCTCTAAAAGCTCGATTCGAACAGGAGCCATCGCTCTTTGAAGGGGTGTTCAAACTGCTCGCCAATGACGTGCCAAACGAGGAACGTTCATTCTGGCTCTTTGTCGCCCATGACCTTTGGAATCTGCTGCCAGCGTCGGTGTGGCTCGTTCCTCAATACACATTCTTCCTGGCACATGCCGAGCAAGAGAAGGATCCGGAACGTGCAGCAGATCTCTTCCGTATGTACCTGTCTCACTTTCCAGTGGAAGGAGCCTCTGTTGCGCTTGCTGAAGCAGGTTTGGCTTTGATGAGTCGACGACATGCTGTCGCAAAGGCACTCGGGGATTGGAGAAGCTGCGAGATTGAAAAATGGCGAATAGATCGGTTGAAAAAACATGAGGAAGAGAACCTCCAACGTTCGGTAAACCGCACCCAAAACGTGGTTGACTTCACACCACGCCTTGCGACCATACGAGAAGGCGGAGAGGAAGACGCACTTGTGTGGGCGGCCGGGGTCTATCTCAAATTATTTATTGATATTAAGAACGTTCCCAACCCGCGAGATCGCCTTGTCAGCGTAACGAATGACGAGATCGCAGATGCTCTTATCCAAGGATTCGTCCGATACGTGGAAAATCCGAACATCCCGAAAAAAGATGCAATCATCGAGAAGTGGCACGCTAATAGCGTTCCTTTCACCCACGCTTTATTGAGTTTGTCAGTATTCTTGCGACACAGTGCGGGCATGTCCGTGCCCGAGGAAGCGCTACCGCATTGTCTCGCGGCGGTGGTCACTGGCTCTTACACCAATAACAACGTACCGGGCCACGATAAGACGCTGTCAGAATGGATTCTTCACCAAGTGCGTCAAAATCCACGCGTTGTGAAATCCGTTCTTAAGGAAATATGGATCTTGAGCGCGAAAAAGAAACAAAGAGATTTACCTGGATTTTATACACTCAGTCAGAATTCCGACTCTCTGCGGTTCCTCGCGTCCTTGTCCGCTGATGTTCTAAAGACCGGGATCAATGAGGATCACTACACTGTTAGCAAACTCGTGTCGGCTCTCCTCCTCCATGATCAGCAAGCGGACCTTGCAATCGGTGAAACCGAACTTGCTCGAAACGAATTATCAGCGGAGGTGCGGGCCATCTGGTGCACCGCCCTTTTCGTGCTTGATTCGAGCAAGTATTTGGATACCTGGAAAACCCTTATGTCTGGAACGGATGCCGTTTTATGGGAAGCCATTGAAGTCATCAAGGGTGACCGCTATGAAAATAGGAGAGCTGTCCGTCTCACATCGGCACAGCGCACGGAAGTCATCATGGCGATAGGACAACGGTTTGCCAATATAGGACATCCTTCCAGTGGTTGGGGTAGCCAAAACCCATGGGATGCCTCAGAATTTGTTGCCAACCAGATCAAATTATTAGCGGCTGACGGCTCAGCAGACGCTGGTGTCCAACTTGAACGATTGGAGAATGATGACGGTTTGGAAACCTACCGCAACCTGATCAGACATGAAAGGGCACAGTATGAAAAGCAGCAGCGTGAATCCAGTTTTACATTTCCGTCGCCTGAACAAGTCGCAGAAGCTATTCGGAATCACGCACCTGCCACCCCAAACGATCTCTTGGCCTTCATAGTCGATCACCTTGGATCTCTTGCGCACGAATTAACACGAACCCAAAGGGAAAGATACCGGGCTTACTGGAACGAGAAAGGGCGCAATCTCATCAAGCCAAAACGCGAAGAAGTTTGCTCGGGGTTTTTGGCAGAGGATCTACAGAACAGGGTACAGGCACATAGCCTTATCGTTACGGTGGAACAACATATGCTTGAGGATAAGGAATGCGATTTGATGGTTTTACAGGGAACCCAGCGGCTCTTGCCGATAGAGGTCAAGCACCAATACCACCGTGATCTTTGGTCAGCATGGCGTACACAACTTGATCGCCTATACACACGCGACGCTATGGCAGGCGGACTCGGAATCTATCTCGTTCTCTGGTCAGGTGAGGCAAAGGGTCGGAAGATGCCTAAGCTTCCATATGGTCTGAAACGTCCAACTAGTGCTGTTGCACTTAGGATTGCACTTGAATCGCTAATTCCGGACGCAGATCGACATCGGCTACGCATAATTGTCGTGGACATTTCTATGCCTTGATGCTCGCCAAATTTATATAAGTTGATAGATAAGAAAATATGGCAGCAAAGAGGTAATCCATTGATAGAAGATATTTTAGGTGCCACGGGGTTGCCACGGGGTCGGGCCACGCAAACTATTTAATCTGAAATGGGATACTGCCAATTCTTTCCTTTAAATCGGGTCTATAATGGGTTTATCGAGGGCAAAAAGTTCGTTTTCAAACTCTTGAATTAGGCAAGCTTTTGTTTCGTTGAAGTGTAATCTCTTAAGATCCTCGAATAACATATCACCAAGCATTGGCATCTTATATTTTGATGTATTTCCCCTATATTACCCCCTTATCATGGATGTCCCTGAAGTTTCCTCTTAATAATTATTAGGAGGATTCACGAGATACATAGCAAGCGTTTTATCCTTTTTAAGCATTTTGTTAATTTTAATAAGCGCATCTTCAGTTAGGTTATTATCAGGTTTCACCTCGTTAACATATTTATCAAGATAATTGATAGATTTGGGGAAGTCTTTTTGGTCTCCGCGTTCGTAAATCAATCCTAAAAAGTATAAAGATTCACGCCTTTTTGGATATATCTCCAAACATTTAAGAAAATCCTTTTCTGCTAAAGCATCTACGATTGGGCCTTTCATATAATACGCTACCCCTCTATTGTATAGGGCTGGCCCAAACAGGGGTCTAAATTTTAACGTCGTTGTAAAATTCTCAATAGCAAGGTCATATTCCCCTTTGTTTCTCCCAAGAATGACTCCGCGGGTATAGTAGGCAAGAGAAACGTTAGGATTTAGCTTTAATGCCTCATCCATATCGTTTAGGGCCTCATCATATCGTTTTAACTCGGAATACAAGACGCCCCTATTATAATGAGTGATTGAAAGTGTCTCATTACTTATTGCCTTATCATAATAGGTGAGTGCCTCTTTGCGCTTATTTTTTCTATGAAAATAAGCACCAATATTTGTTAGAGTCTGAGCGTTATCTGGACTTAGCTTTTCGCTTTCTTTAAAATATTTATATGCCAATTCATGGTCTCCTAAACCTTGGTGGGAGATGCCGACATAAAAATATATTGGGGCGTTTTGAATTCCGTCGTCAGATAAATCAGATAGAGCCTCTTTGAAATATTTTAGACTATTTGTGAAGTCTTTCTTATCAAGATATTTCAACCCAGTAATAAAAGATGTGAGTTGCAAGGGTTTATCAGTCAATGCTGACAAACGGATATCGTTTTGTTTCTCCAATATAGTAAAAGTGTTTTCATTCTTAAAAATATCGGTTTCAGCCTCAATGATCTGCAGAAGTTCTGATTGAGGGTTGACGATAGCTATCTGTGGTATGTATCCATTTATGGTTACGGTTCCGAATATAACAATTTGGGCATTATATTCTTTGCCTAAATTTCGTGCTTCATTAAATGACTTAATGGATTTGCCATCACTGAGCACATACTCTTTTGCTTCAGCATCGGATATTTTAAGTTTTTTGAATCTTGAATTAAGTGTAGCGACAAGGGAAGATTGAATCTGCCTCCCCTTAATTTCCAAATCGCCTACACCATAGAAATTAGTAATAAGAATACCAAATACATCCCTTCTAAAAGGTTCTGATTTCGATAACTCAGCGGCACCTGGCTGAACTATAGGTAAGTTATTTTTCACCCAATGCTGGTCTGCCAAATAAGTTACTACCAATATCGATAGACACAGGGTAATTCCCGTTCCCCAAATAAATACACGTTTTGATATTATTTCCACGAGACTAAGAAGCAACAATGCTATTACTCCAATCACGAAAAAAACAACCGGTGTCCAAAATGTAGTGTCCTTGAAATAATTCATAAAGCTATACCAAGCAAATCTTAAGAGATAAGGGATACCAATCGGAGAGGTATCATGCTTCAGATACATATTTGAAGCAAAACTGAAAATCTGAAGAACGCCCTCTAAATCCTATTTGTTACAGCAAATGTGACATTATCGCATATGCTTTTCATTGCTTTATTGGTTAAAAACCCCTTGTTAACATCGCTAATCAGCCGCGTGACTTTTTGCATCGGCTGAATTAGCCTTGTTATACATTTTTAAATCGATTTAAACCATTCGGTATCAACTGAAATTTTTTCAACCATTTCTTTTTTTATACCAAGCCCCAATTCCTTGAGTTTATCGGCAAGTTGATCACCGGCAACAAGATCAATTGGGGGAGCGCCGTCTCTGGTCGCCTCTCGGATTGCATCACGTGTGAAAGTACCCGTTGTGATAAACAACCCTTTATCGGCACGGCCTATCATTGCCCCTCTAAAATCACGAATATCTGAGGCCGTAACAGAACCCTGATATTTTTTGCACTGAAAAATCACATGAAAACTTAAAAAGCCGCTTAACCGCATTATACCTTTACCGTCTATGCCACCATCCCCAGAACGGCCGGTGACTTCAACTTGGATAAAACCAGACTCTCTTAGAATCCTTTTTGATAAGCGTTCAAAAGCATCCGGTGACAGATCGTGAATAAGTATATGATGAAGCATGCTGCGCCAAGACTCAGTTTCGTCTGGAATTTCAACGTCCGTATCATATTCAGGGGGGTGATCTTTTTCGACGGCCTGTTTTTGTTTCTTATGTTCAGCTCTAACCGTTTTAACAACCTCTTGGGGGTCTACCGATTTTATATCACTTTTTTCAGGAACGATTAACCAAATACCTCTATCTGAATTTTCTAACAGGCCATATTTTTTGAGATATGTACGCGCCCATGCCAAACGATATTCAATTTCAGTTTGACTGCTTTTTTCGGGGTTGTGTGGCATATTCAGCAAATCTTCTGGCAAGTCGGACAATTCAGCCACTTTCTGGGCAATCTCTTCAATAGAACCAGACCCGCCTAATTCATGCAAAGCTTCAAGAAGAGGGTTCATAAGTTCATGATATTTTGGCATCTGGCTATTTCTTTTCATTGTTTAATCACCTCAGATAAATGTATAACAATTAATATGTGTAATATTTAATATCCGGTTCTGTAAACATTAGTTCTTCGGATTTCCTGTTCTTTATTCCAATATTCATATAAAATCAAATAAGTTCTCAGGTAGTTGTCGGGCCGAAGGATAGGAGAGAAGAATGTCCTGACTCCCCCGTATTACTTAAAAACATGCACACAGAATGGACTATTTGATGTAATCAAGTCTTCTCTTGGACCTGATTAGTTTTCCATATTGTCTGATCCAGTTCAATTCTTCCTGATTCAAGGGTCCCTGAAGCATTGCTCTGAAATTTGTCATAAGCTGCTCCCTGTTTTGCGGACCGGTCAGAACCAGGTGGACATGAGGATTTGACAAAACGAATCTGTAGCAGAGTTCAGGTGTCAGGGGAGGTATTTTAGCCTCTTCTTTGCCGCCCGGCCAGGGAGCCATTTCAATTCCTTTCACAGGGTTTATTAACTGCTGCCACGCCAGCGCCGTATAGCTGACAACAATAGGATTCCGCTTTTTTAGATGCGGGAAGATATCCTCTTCCGCTCCGGTGTGTTTGGCATTATAGCGAATCATCAATAGATCGAGTTCTGAATCGAGTGCCAATTGTCCGGCCCGTTTCCGGTCATGGCTGCTGGTTCCAATAGCTTTAATCTTGCCCTCCTGCTTAAGTTTCAACAATGAATCGACAATACCCTGGCTGTAAATAGATGTCCGTCCGAGCCACCCCAGTTTGAAAACATCCAGATAATCGGTATTTAATTCGCGAAGAGCTTTTTCAACACTCTGGCGTATCTGCCAGCCAAAGAACCCCCAGCCAAGCAGAGCCACCACATTCTTCTCTCTGTTTTTTCTGATTACATCCTTAATCCCTGCTGTAACCTTTTTAAAACTGGCCCCCCAGACCCAGTAATTGGCTTCATGCTCTGCGGCCCATTCGACATCGGAAGAAGCTATTCCGTAATTGCCGGCAATACCCATTCTGAATACCTGCTTCTCAATCACAGGTAAAATACAAAAAGAAAAATCAC
>JAHJRK010000264.1 GCA_018830925.1 Pseudomonadota bacterium | reverse complement strand
TTTGCCGGCAACATTATACTCCGGCAAAACCCACCCTGATACCTCTTAAATCATTACCCTTAATAAATGGTGCGCCCTATCCGGGCTTCTTGAACAATAGATTGAAAACGACCTTGCAGGTCGTGTCAATCCTTATAGGTTCGACGTCGACCGTAACCAAGAGGATCGACCGGACACTCAGCTGCGTAGCTGCCAAATGAACGGCGTCCAAAAGCTCTTCGGTAAGAATAGAATCAAAATCGAGCCACAGTATATGACGTCGTTTGGAAGAAAGACGGGCTATCTGTGCGGATATGTCGTCGTGAATGACCTTAATAAGCTTGTACGGGCAGTTGAACTCGACACGTTGATCAATTTCCCTATTTCCCTCGACACTCGTCATCCGTGTTAGCCCAAGATATCGATGGAAAAGGGCAAAATCCACGAAGTAGATCGATCCAAGTCCAGTGTATTCGTAGTTCGAAATTGTGTAGCCAAGATCCCTCAACTCGTGGAATGCATGTAGGAGCATCCTACGCTCAACCTGTTTAGCAGGCCTGAACTCGTAGTGTACTTTCTCGTGGCTTTTGCCTATGAAACTCACTTCAGGCCCTCCTGGCGCAGAAAGTAATCAAAAGTATGCTCACCGATTTTTGCGGCACCCATACGTGGATTTCGGAGGTGTTTGCGGATTTTCTCAATGTCCACCTGCTTTGCATTGTACTGCACTGAGACCGTCGTCCTCTTTGCCGCCTGATTCGGTGCCTCGATCATAAATGCTGATCCTGCCTTGCGAACGAGCTGAGCGATGGTAGTTGGCTTCATTTCCTTCGCAATCTCACGCTCGATCGGCTCCTGATCCTCATCACTCGGATACTTCCGATTGCAGAATGTGAGTATAGGGCGAGCCAGCACGGCCATTCGAGAAATGGTTTTTCTGTAAACTGCTGATTCGCCGTTCACACTACGCTTTGTGGTTGTCCACGGCAGTTCCAGGGCGTTCTTGGCTTCGAAGAACACGAAACCGATGAAGGAGGTGTACTTCGGAACCCATATCGGCATCGGTTTGACACCCCATCCAGTGAGCTCGGATGTGTCGGCTACAAGAATAAGGCGTCCGTTACACGCCACATACCACCCGGAGTTCTCCTTCGTAGGGCGCTCATTTCCCGAGCCAACGGTAGAAAGAGTTGCAAATATACGGACTTTCACTCCGTCATGCTTAAACTCCTCATACGACGTCTGTCCCTGACGCGGCTCGCCAACAGGGACGCTGAATGCCTTCACATCCACACCGTTCACTGATATCCGAACGTACTTGTCGACGAGAAAGGCATAGACCCGCCCAATTGCTTTGGAGAGGTCTCTTTCGAAACGCGGCAAAGACAGAAGATCCTCTACCTCCTTCTGCAAGGGTTCTACTACAATCTCTGTGCCTGCCTGCGCTGGTATCCGTGCGGCCGGAATCTCTGTGAGGTCAATGGTCCAATCCTCCATCTTGGCATCCTGGGTCATCCATTTCTCGACATCCAAGTCGCACTTGAAGCCATTTTTTATAGTCTTGGACTGCATGACGAATCGTTTGCCCATCTTGAAGAGGGCTCGCTTCATACCCACGCCGTAGACGCCCAAGTACTCTTTCGAACGTGTTGTTATGCTGTGCCCGAAGTTGAAAACATCATCCAGCGCGTACTGGTAGTCGATGCCACCGCAGCTGTCGATGATTCGAAAACGATTTCTGCCAAACTCGATTTGTACATACGGTCGATCTGCCTTCCTTGGTACTGAGTTCGAGCCTCGGCCAAAGATGTCATCCGAGATTGTGTGCATCTGAAGCTGTCCGTTACGGGCCAAACCGTCAATGCAGTTGTCGATAAGATCAAGGATACAATCCTGTAGGGGGATATCACGGGTAAACATCTGGATAAAGAACCGCTTCTTGGGGTGTGCATTGGCTAATGGCATATCAGTGGCTTCCTTTCCCTGACAAATATTCCGAAACACGATTGTGCATGAGCCCGCAATACTCTGATTCACAGTCCGCTGCCACAAACTGCATTCCCGCCGCCATAGCAGCCAGGATTGTAGTACCTGAGCCGGCAAACGGATCAACTACAAGGCCACCGCTACACCCGCTGATGGTGATCACCCGCTCCGGGATTACGAGTGGCAGTTCGTTGGCTGCGCGGGTCTTAGTTTTCCGATGTCGCACGGGGCTAACATCATCCCACACATCACTGAGGTTGATCCCGTGTGCAACGTACCCTTTGTAGCCGCCGTAGTCACGTAGATCTTTCTTGCAGCGTGAGCAGATTGGCTTGGGCACTTTTGGTCGGTTGAACACCGTAGGCTTGTCCTTCGTGTAGTACAGAAGGGCGTAGTGTGCCGGGTACAGGTAATCACCTCGGACGAAACTGTTCTTCATGGAGATGGCGATCCAATGACGAAAGTTCAAGTGTCGCTCCAGGTACGGGCTCAGCCGAATGGCCCATGTAGGGATGTGGTAAAGGTATAACGCGCCCCCTTCCTTGAGCACTGTGGCACTGCGCGCAATGACCTTCCCCATGTACTCAAGGTACTCGGATTCCTTCTTGCGGTCGTGGCGACTCCCGTTTTTGCCGTACTTTTTCCCGAGGTTGAATGGGGGGTCTAGGAACACGATGTCGGCACAAGATTCACGTAGCGACTCCAGGCAGTGGAGGGCATCAGCGCGTACAATCTCCCCTTGTGCGTGACGGTAGATATCGCCCTTGTACGTTCCCTGCCACCACGCACGGCGTGACTGGTTCAGGGGAGCGGCTTGAGTTGTACTAGTGTCTGTAGGCATGATCTCGCAATCTGTACACCTTCATTATATCGTCGCCCAGATCGTTCATGACCATGACGGCGAGCCCGGGCTTGGGCTTATCAAACGACCTGGATTTGTCACTGTGAAGCGAATCCGAAAGCATGTAGGGGGCGGGTCTAATTCGGAAGCAGGCTTCACTGCTCTTGTGTTCGTTATGATGCTACCTGGGTTCTATCCCGGTAGCAAACCCTATCCATGCCCAACATATTATTATGTAGTTTTCTGGTTAATACCAATATGTTTCATTCCGGTCAAGAAGATAAAAAATACAACTTTTTGTAACTATCTATTTCTAATAGACTATTCAAGTCGAATAATATTCCTTTTGTCGTGTACGAATTTAGAGGACATATTAAACTATTAAACCTAATTAAAAATAGGTGAATTCAACTTCAAAGTGCACCACTTAAGTTAACTATAAGACATGACATGGTATTTGGTAGTATAAGAAGCACGACCGATCTTATACCCGGAAGGAGCCTGTCATGCCAGGGGGCACTATGGGGACGCCCATGAAATTATGCGTTTATATATTTTTGGGACAGACTTGTGGACGTTCATCAATATATAAGTTGATTAAGTTAACAGCTCATCCCCAACTCTCCTGATAGTCGTGCCCAAGTCCAGCTGCTATGTTCATCTCTTATTGATTTATAAAAATGCAGGTGTTTTGCTCTGCTTTAGAGCTTGTAAGCACAATTTCAGTTTTCGGCACGTATAACCCGCCGTCGCGGCGATGATAAATAATAATCTCTATGAAACGAACTAGTGCATCTATGTAATGCGTCCTGCAGGACGCATGGGAATTTTGATGGGACTGTCGAAATGCGGACTTAAAGAACCATATCGGATGTGGTTTGTCAATGAATTTTAAAGGGATATGGTTCAATCCGCCACAAGGATCGGCGGACCTTCGGGTGTCGAAGGTTCAAGGGGGGAAGCCACCGGGACGTTCGTGCTTAGCGTGCATGGCGGAACAAACCGCTTTTCGAGAGCTTGTGATGTTCAGCATGAAGCCGTTTCCGGTAATCGGCACTGTAGAAGCTGGCGCTATTATCCACTCTCACGCCCCTTGTCTCAAATCCTGCTCCCCGGCCCAACCATGGACCTTCCACCGACCTTTAAAATATGATGCCTGATAAGTTTGTTTACTATTTTATGGTTATCCCGCAAGTCTTTATCTCGGTTGTTTTTTAAAAAATGCTGTTGTTTTTTAGATGGAGAATCTATAGAATTTCTAAAAACTGCTTTATATGAAAAGGAGAAAATAGAATGACAGCAATCGACAATCTCATGACTGAAGAACAAAAGGCCCGTTTCAACGTCTTGAACAAGGAGAACCTCGAATTTCTCATGGATCGCTACAACCGGGTCAACCGGTTTGTCATTGCGGATATGATCCGCCGTACCGCCTATCACAGCCCTGACAAAACAGCTATCATCTTCGGAGAGAAGTCCCTCACCTATGCCCAGCTTGAGGCGGCCGCCAACCAGACTGCCAATGCCCTTGCCGGCCTGGGGGTGAATAAATACGACCGGGTGGCCATCCTGGCTCATAATACCATCCACCATGTCCTGACCTGGCTGGGATGCTGCAAGATCGGTGCGGTATACCTCGCCATCAACTACCTCCTGCGCGGCCCGGACATCACCTATTCCATCAACCACTCGGAAAGCCGGGTATTCATCATCGAGGATTCCCTTTTCGGGCTGGTGGAAAGTGTGCTGGGCGAAATGCCCACGGTGAACTCCCTGATCTGGTCTGACCAGGGTGCGGGCCGGCCGCCGGCGGACAACCGTTTTCTGGCTTTTGACACATGGATTAAAGCCGCCCCTGAAACGGAACCGGACAGGATCCTGCATATCGAAGATCCATGCCAGATGACCTACACCAGCGGCACCGAATCCCTGCCCAAGGGTGTGATCATCAGCAATCAGGCCCTCATTGCCCAGTACATGGGGGCTATTATTGACGGGGGCTATGACAGCGAGGACATCAATGTCAACGCCCTGCCCATTTACCACTGTGCCCAGCGGGACGTGTTCCTTAATCCCATTTTTTGGGTGGGCGGCACAAATATTCTCATGGCGCCGGACATCGGCCAGATTTTAAAAACCATAGACCGCTACCGGGCCAACATGTTTTTTGCACCGCCCACGGTATGGATAGGCATCCTGCGCCATCCGGATTTCGGACGTTACGATCTCTCCTGTCTCACCAAGTGCTACTACGGGGCATCCATCATGCCCGTTGAAGTTCTCAAAGAGCTCATGGAGCGGCTGCCCGGCTGCAAGGTTTACAACTACTACGGCCAGACTGAACTGGCTCCCTACCACACTATCCTGAAGGCCAAAGACGCCGTGAAAAAGCTGGGTTCTGCCGGCATGGCAGGCCTGAACATGGAAACCAGGCTGGAGGATGAAGTGTTCCAGCCCATCAATGCGACCGGGGTCCCAGGCGAGATCTGCGGCAAGGGCCCCCACGCCATGATCATGTACTTCAAGGACCCTGAAAAAACCGAAGCAGCCATGCGGGACGGTTGGTTCCATTCCGGTGATATCGGCGTACTGGACTCGGACAGGTATATATCGGTGGTGGATCGAAAAAAAGATATGATCAAGACCGGCGGCGAGAATGTCTCCACCCGCGAGGTGGAAGAGGCCATCTACCTGGACAAGCGAGTGGAGGAGGTTGCGGTCATCGGTACACCTCACCCCAAGTGGGTGGAGGCAGTCACTGCGGTGGTAGTGCCCCGGAAGGGAGAAACCATAACCGAGGCGGAGATTATCGAACTGTGCAGGAAAGAACTGGCCGGATTCAAGGTGCCCAAATCCGTGGTCTTTGTGGACGCTTTGCCCAAGACCCCCACCGGCAAGATTCTCAAGCGCAACATGAAGAATACCTATAAGGATTTGAACCGCTGAGAACAGTCCCATGCGCGCCCCTGCCTCCGGGACGGGATGCAAATAGAAACTGAAAAAATAGAGGGCGCATCCATGGGATGCTTGCTGCTGTGAGCTCTAATGTTGTATTATTATCGATGGCTTGTCTGTTTTACATCGCACTTCCGGTGAGTAAAAACGCTGCCCAGTAGTAGGGATGCGGGTATTGTTTCTTAACTTTGAGCTGCGCCTGCCGCAAGGCTTCATCATTGCTCATATTCGACAGGTTGGTGTAAAAATCAACCATCAAATCGCGGGTTGTCTCGTCATCCACCTGCCACAGGCTGGATATCAGCGAGCGGGCTCCGGCATAAAGGAATCCGCGCGTGAAGCCGACAACATCATCCCCTGTTGCAACTTTTCCCAGAGCCGTTTCACAGGCGCTGAGAGTTACCAGATCGGCGCTCAATAATAAATTATAAAGATCACCCGCTCTCAACAGACCGTCATTAGTTCTGTCTGCAGCCAGCAACAGTGCTGAGTTAAGCGGCTTATCAATATCAAATATGCCGTGGACAGCCAGATGAATTATGGAATATTTGCTCCCATATTTTTGAAGATTGGTTTTTGACGCCTCGCTTCGCAGAAGAATACTGGATTCAGGAATTATTCTGCTTATAGCAAGGGCCTCGTCCTGGGCAAATTTCAAATCATATTTCGGGTCGTCAAGCTTCGGATTGCCGAAAATCAGAGCGCCCCTGTTCTCCCGCTTCTTCCGCTCCTTAAGGAAGCTCAGAACGCTCGCGCTGGGGAGCATCCGTATGCTGAAACGGTCAATCAGATATTCCTTGCCATCGGTAAGGGCGGCAAAAGGCAAATAGTGCAAAGAGCCGTGCGGAACAATTATCAATTTGCTTGTTTTAATAGCTGGAGCCGCCAATGCAAATATCTGATTGTACAACTCCCGGCTGTACCGGGTGAATTCCGGAAGGTTTTGTGCCATAATATTCTTGCGCATGGCATCTATATTTTTCTCCGGATCCGCTGCCGGTAGTTTCTGCACCGCAATGGTCTTTCCTGTTAAAATAAAAACATACCATTCCCTGCCGGTAAAATAATATTCCAGCAGTGTTTCGTCGTCTTTGATCCTGCTTTGAATTTCAGCCGTGGAAGGAGTCGTCACGGAAACTAGCGCGGCCAGTTCCGGGGCTATTTCCTGCAGATCTTTTTTCAGCGCTATCATGACTGAACGGGTTTTACTCTGGCCTTCCCTCTCTTCGGGTTTCACCACCACGGAGAGGTCTTGTTCCGCTCTGGTAAGTTCGGCCAGTTTCGTCCTGATTTGCCCGGTTTGTTCACCACGGACATTTATCTCCTTTTGCGAAGCAAGCAAGTCCACGAGCGCCCGGGATTTGGAGCGCTCCACGTACGCAAATGCTTCTGCATAACGGGCGTCGGCAAGAAACAGCGCGGTCATTTCAGCGTAAGCCGTTTGCTTATCGCCAACGAAGCCTATGCGTCCCGCTTCGGAACTAATCGAAGAGCGCTGCTTTTCAATGACGTCAATTGCTTTTTTGAGCAATTCTTCAGCAACACTTTTCTGACCTTCGGCCAAAGCGATTCTTGCCCGGTCCAGCAGTACGATCCAGTAAATACCGCCTATCTGCTCGATCTGCGGGTGTTCTAAAAGCCGGTCATATCCTTCTTTGGCTTCCTTTATGTTTCCTGTTTCGTAAAGACTTTTCGATAAGATATAAATATTGGGAATCTCCTGGAAGGTCTGATCATAGAATGCAGTTATTACCCCTGTTACTTTTGCATTCGGATTTTTGATGGCCCTCAGAGCATTATCGTATTCTTTCAGAGCAATGTAAATCCGCGCCAGTGAGCTGTATTTCGGGGGCCCGTTCATGCTCGTGATACTTACATTCTGCAGTGAATTGGCAATTTTCTGGGCATCCGCCCTGTTTCCGGACAGGGCATGGGCAACACCTAGAACATCGTAAATATCGATCAATTGCGATGTATAGGGGCTACTTTTCTCACGGCCCCCTTCATGCAGAAGTTTATAGGCAAGGGTTCCTTCCCGGATAGCCTTCTGAAGCTCCCCCTGATCCAGATAAACATAACCGCGGAGAATTTGCGGATAAACGGTTAGATCGGAGCCGACAGAAGTAGTATTATCACCTTTATCAATCTGCTTTTGCAGCAACTCTGTTGTGGCGAGCGCCTTGGTGTAGCTGCGAATTCCACTGTAGGATGCTGCCAGCAAATAAAGCTGGAAGGAAGAGAGCGTACCGCCTTCATCAAGTATTGGCTGGAGCATATTGATTATTTCATGCAGCTGCTGTTTCTGAGCATAGCTGCTTAACCTGATATCCTTAAATGAGCAGGCCAGGAAGAAACAAGACAGCAGCAATACGGCTAATCTTACGTAATGTTTTTTAAGTTTCATATTGTTTTCTCCGTTTGCCGGTGGCCCTCGAAGATATTAATATCATGTTCTCAATGAAATATAAAACTTTAAATCGCGGTTTGAAATCAGGTATCCCCCGCGACATTGAGATTCGCTGATTAGAGTAAGTTACACATTCTGCAACCTAAAGCTGCTCAGCAGCGGGTATTTATGATAACTCGGGGAAGGCTTCCGGAACGTTCGGGGAAAAGTATAGGAGTTGTTCATAAATATATAATTTGACAGCTTTATTAAAGGCAAGAGAAAGGCAAATCCAATGACTTCAGATTTTGGATTCCAGATCGGGCTTTATACAATGCCCGGCGCAACCGGGAGATCGAGTTGTTTTATAACAGGAAGGGAATATTTAATCACATTCAACGCCGGATCCGATTTTCTTTAATACTGGGCCAATAAATGTTAACTCATAGCATAAAGGTCCACCAGACCCGCCAGGCAGACTTATAAACCACTTTTCAATCTTTTTCGCGTTCGAAATATCTGCCCCTCCAGTATCCGAAGCATAATTCTCCGGGGCTCGTTTTAAACCTGTATATTCCTTTCCGATAATTTTCCCGCCATTATTTGTTAACACAGTCCTAACTTCCCAGGTAGTATCACCTTCCTGAATTTGATCATTCCCGCATTTAAGCGCAATCGCCGGGTTTTCTGATAAAACTGACAATAATATTATTAAATAAATATAAAGCAGGATTTTTTTCACTATTCTACCCTCACCTTATAAACTTAAATACTATCAAATGATAAATAACAAGAATCTTTGAAAAGAGGATCTCTCTACTCGACCCAGTCGAAGGTACGTGTGACCGCTTTCTGCCATCCCCGGAACAGTGCCTCGCGCCGGGCCTCTTCCATTTTGGGTTGCCAGGTCTTGTCTGCGCTCCAGTTTTGGCGCAGACTTTCGATATCCTGCCAGTAACCGACTGCCAACCCTGCCGCGTAAGCTGCGCCGAGCGCAGTTGTTTCAGGCACCTTCGGGCGGATGACCGGCACATTGAGAATGTCGGCCTGAAACTGCATGAATAATTCATTGCCCACCATACCGCCGTCCGCCTTCAATGAACTGAGCGTGACACCGCTGTCCTTGTTCATTGCATCGAGCACTTCACGTGTCTGATATGCCGTGGCTTCAAGCGTGGCACGGGCAATATGGCCCTTGTTAATGTAACGCGTCATGCCGACGATCGCGCCGCGGGCACTGTCCTTCCAGTACGGAGCGTACAAACCGCTGAATGCCGGCACGAAGTAGATGCCGCCATTGTCGTCAACCGTTTGCGCGAGAGCTTCAACATCAGAAGCCTTCTTTATCAGGCCGAGGTTGTCGCGCAGCCATTGCACCAGTGCGCCGGTAATTGCAATCGAACCTTCAAGCGCGTACACCGGCTTCTGCCCGCCGATCTTATATCCCACCGTGGTAAGCAGGCCGTTTTTTGATTCCACTGGCATCCCGCCCGTGTTCATCAGCATGAAACATCCGGTGCCGTACGTGTTCTTCGCTTCACCCGGGGCAAAACAAGTCTGCCCGAAAAGCGCCGCCTGCTGATCCCCGAGATCACCCGCGACAGGAATACCTTCCCGCGTTGTGCCATAGACCTCGCTCGAGGATACAATCTTCGGCAGCATCCGGCGCGGAATACCCATATCCCGCAGTATATCTTCCTCCCAGTCAAGCGTGGCAAGGTTCATAAGCATGGTACGGCTCGCATTGGTAACATCGGTAACATGCGCTCCCGTCAGGTTCCAGATAAGCCATGTGTCGATGTTGCCGAAGAGCAATTCTCCTTTCTCTGCCCGTTTTCGCGCGCCAGGCAGATTGTCGAGAAGCCACTTTATCTTCGGGCCCGAGAAGTAGGTGGCAAGAGGCAGGCCTGTCCTTGCCCGGTAGCAGTCCTGCCCGCCCTGCCCGGCAGCAAGTCCGGCGCAGATCCCGGCAGTTCGTGTATCCTGCCAGACTATTGCGTTATGTACCGGCCTGCCGGTCGTCTTCTCCCAGACAACAGTAGTTTCACGCTGGTTTGTAATTCCTATGGCGGCTATGTTACCCGGGTTGCATTTGGCATGAGTCATCGCTTCCGCGACAACACCCTGAGTCCGGGCCCAGATTTCCAAAGGATCATGTTCGACCCAGCCAGGCTGAGGATAAATCTGAGGGTGTTCTTTTTGCGCAATGGCGACCAGCAGTCCTGCCTGATCAAAAAGAATACAGCGCGTGCTGGTCGTTCCCTGGTCTATTGCTGCTATATATTTCATAATTCCTTTTTTTAAAAAAGCTTATAAAGTCTTAATCCTGACGAAGAAAGACGGTTTCCTGAACCGAAAGAGCGAGCGCCAATCCCACTGATTACGGCGGTGCGCTTCCAAAAAGAGACAAAATCTTTTTCTTTGCCGCGTCGAGATATAAATAATAAACCGGTGTTATGTAGAGCGTGAGAAGCTGTGAGAAAACAAGTCCTCCGACAACAGTAAGCCCTAATGGCCGCCTTGCTTCGGCTCCTGCTCCGAATCCGATTGCAATCGGAAGCGTCCCCATGATCGCGGCCATTGTAGTCATCATGATTGGTCTGAAGCGCACAAGGCATCCTTCGAAAATAGCCTCCTGCGGACTTTTATTGTTTTTCCTCTCGTCTTCAAGCGCAAAGTCGATCATCATGATGGCATTTTTCTTCACAATTCCGACAAGCATGATGATGCCGACAAAGGCGTACAGGCTGAGATCGACCTTAAAGATGTATAATGTCAGAAGCGCCCCGAAACCGGCTGATGGAAGACCGGACAGGATGGTAAGGGGATGAATAAAGCTTTCGTATAAAATTCCGAGTATTATATAAATAACCAGTATTGCCATAACGAGAAGCCACACCATTCCCTTAAAAGAATCCTGAAAGGCCTGGGCTGTTCCCTGAAAGCTCCCGCTGATAGTCGGAGGTACAAGATTCCGCATAATTTTTTCAAGATCAGCCACTGCCTCACCCAGAGAAACCCCGGGTTTTAAATTAAAAGATAGGGTCACGGAAGGAAGCTGCCCTGAGTGATTAACCGAAAGCGGCCCGACGCCGGGTTTAAATTCGGCTATTGTGCTTAAGGGAACAAGCCTTCCGCCTGATGAACGTATATACAAAAGCGAAAGGGCGGACGGCTCTCTCTGAAATTCGGGCATCAGCTCCATGATGACCTTGTAGCTGTTTGTCTGCGTGTATATGGTGGATACTTCGCGTGAGCCGTAGGCGCTTAGTAATGCATCTTCGATCTGATAAGCTGTAATGCCGAGAGCCGACGCCTTGTCGCGGTTTATTTCGACCCGTATCTCCGGGTTGTTCATCTGAAGGTCGCTGTTCACATCCTGAAATTTAGGCATATCCTTAATTTTTGTTTCAAGAATCGCCGCAAACCTGTAAAGCTCCTCGGTA
>JAHJRK010000030.1 GCA_018830925.1 Pseudomonadota bacterium | reverse complement strand
GCATTGCCAAAAAACCGGCTTTTTTTGCCTTTGGTGGTTCTCCAATGAAAATTGGAGCCCTCACAGCCGCTTTATTGCCGGAATTTCAGCTGCTGCCCTTTTCTAACAAGCCGCCTTTGATCGTTTTGAAATTGGCTCTATATTATTTATATATATGAACTCCGCAAAGCCTGACTACATACAGCTTAAATCAGAAACATATCTGAACCAAATCGTAAATTATGCGGAAGGTCTGCTCGATGTTAAGTTCCATTCTATGGGTGAAAACAGGTACAGCACATTCTGTCCGTTTCACGCAGAGACAAAAAACAGCTTCCGTGTGTATGTTAACGGTAAAGATGAGGTGCGGTTCCATTGTTTCGGTGCCTGTGGAAGTGAATGGGACCTCTACGATATTATTATGCTTCGCAAGAAGTGCGGTTTCAGAGAGGCGCAGAGGATTTGGGCTGAATATCTGAACATTAAGGATTTTTCTCCATTTGATGGGAAGAGTTCGCGTATTCCTGAACCTGACATTGAGCCTGAACCTGATGATACCGTTTTATTCGCAGAGCCAGAACCTGACCCTGAAATCATTACCGCGTTAGATGAAGGAGCCTGCTTTTACAATAAACTTTTGTTGTCAGATGAAGAAGGGTTCAGTGAAATATTCAAATATCTTCTCCGCCGAGGCGTTGGAAAAGATTTAATCAGCAGGTTTAAAATCGGCTATGCCCCTTCTTATTCAGATACGCGGTACGAAGGCAGAGCATTAATTTCTAATTTTCTTCCTCGATTTGAAAAGGACTACACGACCTTTAAACCCTTTGACAAAGCAAGCTTGGTACGGCTCTTAAACGATGGAGCATCGAAAGCATACTTTTATTATCGGAAACAAATCGACAACTCCCGTGAAAAAGATATTTTCTCAAAAAACTACGGAGATTACTTCGCGGGCAAAATTGTATTTCCGATATTCAATTCAGACGCCAGTATAGTCGGGCTTATCGGCAGACGCACTGATAATCGCTGTGCGCGCTGGATAAAACAAAAAACAAATACCGTTTTCAGCACGAAAAGTTGGCTGTACGGCATTGACAAAGCGTCCAGATATATAAAACAGTATCGAGCTGTCATTCTTGTAGAGGGCATTTTTGATTATTTCGCTTTTTACAATCTGCTCCAAGACCAGGAAAAGCCGATAGTAGTTTCAACTCTCGGCTCGCATCTTACCGACGAAGCACTGAACATTTTCAAAAGCCTTGGCGTCGAGCACTTCATTATTGCGTATGACTGGGACCAGGCGGGTAAAAATGGCATCGGAAAGATTGCATCACAAGTCGGGGGGAAAGTATATTTTCTTGGCGGATTGAAGGAAGGTCAAGACCCGTATGATATGTTAAAACACGCTGTAAACGCAATTGACGGCTTTTCCCTGGACAAACTGATGACATCTGCAAAGAAAACGCAGGAAAAAACAGGGAAGCCTGTAAACATCCACATCATGTCGAGAGGTAGTGATGTTGTATTCGAGACCACAGACGCAGGAAACACACCTGATTTCTTAAAGGGAATATCGGAGGCAAAGGAATTTATTTACGATGTGGATGACTTCCTGCCCCTTCTATCCTATGACCACGGCAACAAGGCGATGCTGGAAGAAAATCTTCAACAGATTATTAAACTGCTCGAAACCCGCCCCGAAAAGTTGAAATCAGAGAAGATATTCACTATCCCTGCTAATTTCTTAAAGACCGAAGGATACACCGATTTAGGACAGGCGCTAATTCTCTGGATAAGACTTGTAATCGAACAGCAAACAAGGAGGCGGAAAATCGCTGAAACAGACGAAACATTAGCAGACTGGCTAAGAACATCCAGGCAGACCATCAGCAAACACAAGAGCAATCTCAAAAGCCTCGGCTTTCTCAACATAGACGCAAGCAAGAAACTTCAAAAGCTTTCCGTCAAATACTTCCCCAAGCAAACCGACATCACTCCATAACACCGTTCATCCACATCACATACAGAGCCCGGTGCTCATAATACTTAAAGGGGGAAGCGGTGTCTGAAATCACGGTTATACTTAATGGTTTAAGAATGTTACGTGTTTTATTTGCGGTATGACCTGTAAAGTGCGGATTGTTTTATCATCGTCAAAAGAAGCGGAGAACTTCTCCCTGCTGGATTTATCGGTCTTCCTGGTATCCCCTACCCTCTTTCCTAAACTGCTGTAAGCCGTAAAGCAAAAAACATAAAATCCGATGCGACCCAGTGCTAAACGATGAGCCAGGGAAAGAACAGGACGCGAGGTTAGGTGGGGAACGGGATGGGTACAAGGGGAGGGACGGGACGGGATACTGGTATAACATAATGAATATAATACTATTATTTGCTATATCAAGCTTGGGTTTTGAATTTTTTCTGCTATGCATATAATTTCCTTTAATAAACACATTTTGCACAGGCCCTTAATGGAACTCATTTGATTTTATATAAATATTGGAGTAAAGAATAAACAATTCAAAGCACAAATGTTTTAAGAACCGAATATTGAATACTACGCATATTAATTAGGAGGCTAAAATGAAAAGTATCCACATTCCACGAGTGATTGGAATTGTTCTTGCTATACTCATTGTCACAACCTTCCCGTTGTCGGCAAACGCTGAAAAAGGCGTTATTGTAATTATGACAAGAAAATGCTTTGTAATAGATACAAATAGTGGTTATGTAATCGTTGATGGATGGGTTTCTGCTAGCAAAGGCGATACCGTAATTGGGAATTTCAATACATATGGTTCCACCGAAATATTTGACAGCAACGGAAATGACATATCTGGCTATATCTACATTGAAGATTACGGGCTTTCCAAGTATAGACTGCAAGATAAATGGAACGATAAGTACCGCGATAAATGTGAATAATTGCCCCTAACATCAACCGCATTAACACGGACTGGCATTTCTGCTGGCACTCCATTGCCTGCCGTTTATGCGGAGCGTTAAGCATCCTACCACCCCTTATGCGGTCTCAAATTATTCTTGTTTCCCGTCTATTTATTCCTTCATGAAATAACCATAAAGAAAACGCAATATTCCAAGAAATCGTTAATGACATTTCCTCAACAATTATGATATGGACACTATAAATATAAGCGTTCAGTTCGGATAACCATTCCATCCGGAAAGGGGAACAATGATGAATATACCATCAGTTTTGAGGCTGATCGTCGCTGTGTTATTCCTCGCAACCATACCCGCACAGGTTCATGCCCTCACGCCCGACCAAGTTTTTGACAAGGTAAAGGATGCCATTGTTGTGGTGAAGACCTTTGACAGCAAGGGTGGGCTGAAAGGCCAAGGGAGCGGAGTGCTTATTTCTTCCGGCAAGATTGCCACAAACTGTCACGTTGTGAAAGGGGGCGCTTCATACAAGGTGTACCGGGGAAAACAGATTGTTGAAGCCACACTGTACGCAGAAGACCAAGACAAAGACATCTGTATCCTCGATGCCAAGGGAATTACAGGGAAACCAGCGGAGCTTGGCAAGGCAGCGAGCCTGAAGGTTGGGGTTCCGGTTTATGCTGTAGGAGCACCGCAGGGCCTGGAACTTTCCATTTCCGATGGCATTGTCGCACAGCTCCGGGGCGGACCGCCACCATTTATTCAGACCACGGCGGCCGTCTCCCCAGGCTCGAGTGGCGGAGGTTTATTCGATGGAGAAGGCCGGCTTGTAGGCTTGGTCACACTTTATCTGAAAGATGGGCAGAACCTGAACTTCGCCATGCCTGTGGAGTGGATAGACGAGATTAAGCCGGGTCGTAAACAAGTCGCCGAGGGTCGCAGCCATATCGAATGGTTGAAACGCGCTGTAGCCCTTCAAGAGTTGGAGGATTGGCGGGGGATGATTGATTGGTGCCGGAAGTGGACTAAAAGCGAACCACAAAATACCCTTGCTTGGTCTATCCTCGGAACCGCTTACGGCAGTTTTAAGCACTACAATGAAGCAATCGAGGCATATCGCCAGTCCCTGCGTATCGACCCGGAGAGAGCCTTCCCGGAGAGAGCCTTTATCTGGAACAACCTCGGGAACGCTTATAGCGACCTCAAGCGTTACGACGAGGCAATTGAGGCATATCGTCAAGCTCTGCGCATCAATCCGGAGTATGCCGATATCTGGAACGGCCTCGGGACCGCTTATAGCGACCTCAAGCGCTACAACGAAGCAATCGAAGCCTATCGTCAATCCCTGCGCATCGATCCGAAGTATGCCGAAGCCTGGTACAATCTCGGGGTCACTTACGGCAAACTCGACCGCCACAGCGATACTATCGAGGCCTATCGGCAGGCTCTTCGTATCAATCCGGAATATGCCGATGCTTGGAACAACCTCGGGATCGCTTACTACCTTTCCGGCGACCGGGCAGCCGCTCTGGATGCCGTCCGAAAATTGCGACGCCTCGATCCGGAACGGGCTGATAAACTTTTTAATCTAATCGTGCCACGCTGATGGAATTAAAGAAGACGGAAAGTTGGCAATCTTCATCTTATGACAGGTCTTTTCAAATCTTTATATTTTGACAAACGGACGGGCTTTAAGTCATTTTATACAAACTGTTTAGTTATTTTTGCTGTGGTAAATAAATTCATCTACCTATATGAGGTGTTACAATGTCTACTACCGACGAAGTCGATAGGTATCAGCCATGCCCTTGCGACTGTGGGAAGATACGAATAACCGAATGCTCTCCTGACCATCCGTATGCCAGAAATTCTCAGACATGGTACACGGCTGAAATCATTTGCGACACATGCATCGAGAAATATCAAATCCGTGAGACACAGATCGATGATAAAAGATACATCATACTTGGGCCAAACAACCCGGGCGAAAAGGTCATAAAGCTAACAAACATCGACATGTTTTGCCGTGGCCTTACCAAGTAGTTCGGACAATTGAGAACTTGGTGAACAACCGACTGAAATCGGATTGGCAAATATGCTATTCTTCTTTGCCAACTGGTTAGCCACAGGGGTGTGTATATGAAAAAAATAGGAGGCAACACGACAGATGCGCTGGGCTGATGATTTCTTTGGAAAGGCAAAAGTAAGAGGTATACTATGTTCGGTTACGAGGCGTGTTAACGGTTGGCCCGAGACTATGGTTCTGAATAGTAATACGTACTACGTAAAATCCATGAGCTATAACTCAGACCGAAACCTATACTTTCAAGGAGTGGACCCTGGGAAGCTTGCCCAGAAAGGAGATTACGTTCTGTTATGCGGTGGTTTTAATAATGAATTGGTAGATATTTTCATCATCCCTTGGGAAGTCTTTTTCGAGACTTTAAAGCAAGGTGAACCGACAAACACCTATAAGCCACCAAAAGAGTATTTGCAGTACAAGTTCTACGTTCGAGACAGATCTGGAAGATGGGTCATGACAGTTCAAGGAGGCAAAAGGCCAGTAATAGACGTCACCAAATGGCGGTATGCTTCCAGTGAGGCGATTGAGCAATTGAAAGCTAATTAACGTGAAAAAAGAAGAAACCACATAACCTTATAAGGGCATTTAGTGGAACGGCACGCTGGCTCCAGCTAATGCCCATCATTACTCTCTTTCGATCCGTTATGTTCAAGAATTCCCATGACGGTCATATCGTTAACAACCCAGGAATTATGTCGTTAAAAAGCGTTCCGGAATAACAATAGGAAAAGCGCGCGCTACAGCCACCCGCAGAACCGTAATTACAGACATTCTACCATCCCGGTTAGATTGTGATAGCATAGCTGTAATCCATTCATTTAGTAAAAGATTTAGTATCCCGTCCCTCTACCTCTTCCTATTCAAACAGATCATCCATAAATCCAGATCTTGTGAAAACAAAACCCCATAAAACAGCTGGAAAAAGCCTTTATTACCAGTAAATAAATCTTTCTGATAAAGAAAAAGATGTAGGAAACCGATACAGAGTTAAAGAAATAGATTGGACATTGTTCCAGTATCCCGTCCCTCACAATTTTTTCAGAATATAAAAGCCATAAGAGAAAGGCTGGGGAAAAGACGTAAAGTTCGCAAAGAATAGTTTTTTATGCTGACCACATGATCTTTTGCGCGTTTATTGCCTGTTTATTGCGCGTTTAAGGACAGTCTCATTTGAATACGTAGTAAGTTTCAAGGCATGTCTTGCTTTGGTGCATCTATTTCCCCAAAATATCCTTTACTGACTTATCCACCCGGCGGGCGATTGCAATACAATCCCGACAAATATCTGCATCAGGGGTATATTCCGGAATAACGCTTCCGATAGGGTATTTGGAAGGAAGATAAATGGTGCTGAACATTCTGCAAACATGAATTAACCAGGCCGCTGTCCAGCAAAATTTGAGCAGACGCAAGATTTTCGGCAGCATATTGGAGCCATACGGATGTTTCATCTTTCATACACAACCTCGCCGTTTTCAATTTCCGGAAGAATAACGGCGTTGACGGCACCCGGTCTTATCGGGAAAATATCAACCGGTATTTTCTTTGAAACTTCTCTTGGGAAAGTATAGGGGACGTATTAAACAATTAAACTTGAATAATGTTTGTTGATATGATACTCAGGATTCATGCCAAGAAAATCACGAATAGATGCTCCGTTAAATTTAGCAATTTTCACAACAAACCCTTGCGCTTCAGAATATCCAGATAGTCCTCGTACGTCAGAGGGCAAGCGACCAAATCTTTAAAGTCCTTCTCAGACAGCTTCAACTGACCGCGAATTTTATGCATTATCTTGTTTGGCAGATCGCCTTTCCCATGCGAATAATGAACCCTGAGAATCCTTTTGTCGCTGACTGTCAGCCATCCATAGTTATGCCCTGTCGAGCGAATTTGCAGCGATAGCTTATTGAATATTCTATTTATATCAGCTTTTTTCATGGATCGTTATCACGGAATCAAGATAGCCAAGCCATTTTTCAGGCAAGATTCCCAAATCGTTTCGATTTTCCCTAAGTTCTTCATAGAGTGTAACGATCTCATCGCACAGACCATTGATGGCTTCAAATTCGGTGTCGGCGTAGGCAAAAGCTTCAATGTCATCCAGAGAGGCAATGACTGTGTCTTCATCCGTTTCAATTGAGATGTAAATCGGCTGATTTAGTGTATAGCCCGTTTTTTTCAACGAATTTATCGGCACAATCCGACAGCGGCCTTCAACTGCCTTGATGAGATTCTTGGAGAAATCCCGGTACTGTTCATTCGTTAAAATTTCCGTCTGCACGGCGACACCTCCTGATTATCTACATTCTGTCTATTGTGATACAAAATTGTAATACCCATTTACATCATATCAGTAAAATAGTCAAAGGGGGAAATAGGAACAGGGGCTATATTGAATTTTTTAAGAGTAAGGGGGAGAGTTTGGAAAGAGAGGTTAGGGGGAATGAAAGTCCCAATAAAAAAAGGGTCTGGAGAAATCTCCCAAACCCTTGATATTAGCTGGCGGGGACGACGAGACTTGAACTCGCGACTTCCGGCGTGACAGGCCGGCGCTCTAACCAACTGAGCTACGCCCCCCTTATGAGACCTTTGCATAACGCTCCCTTTTGCCCGATTACGGCGTCAGGCTCAAATTTCAATCCTCGAAATACTTAAATGTATTCCTGTGGTTGAAATTATCGCCTTCCTTGTACTTAGCCAAAATTGAACGTTCTTCAAAGATCTCATTATTGGACCTATGCTGAAACCTTTGCATAACATACTAAAATTTGCTTTTGGTAGGCGGAACAGGGTTTGAACCTGTGACCCTCGGCTTGTAAGGCCGATGCTCTCCCAGCTGAGCTACCCGCCCGTTAAAAGCAAACCTTCTTTTAAGATCTTTGCATAACACCCTCTTTTGCCCGATTTATTTAAAGACTTGGTTTCTGGTTTGTAGTTTCTGGTTTTTCTTTTAACCAGGAACCAGTAACGATAAACCATAAACATACGCCTTAATTATCGTCTTCCCTGCACTCGAACAAAATTGAATATTCTTCAAAGGTCTTATCTTTCCAAGGTTTTCCCGGAAAGAGGATGAAGCATTTAACAGCTTGACTGAATATTGTCAAGCCCAATTTAAACCTAACTCAGGGAAGCCCGCTGCTCCATATCCTTATTTTCGGGCAGCATTGCAAGAGAGATGTCATCCTTTTTAAACAGAGTATCCCCTTGTGCAAGAATCAGAGCGTGTGAAAGGACTTCGTCCATGTGTTCTACCATTATAATTTCTAGTTCCTTCAGAACGCTCTGAGGTATCTCTTTCAGGTCCTTTTCATTCTCCCTGGGGATAATTACCTTGTTTATTCTGCCCCGGTGAGCTGCCAGTATTTTTTCCTTTAACCCG
>JAHJRK010000263.1 GCA_018830925.1 Pseudomonadota bacterium | reverse complement strand
TCGAAGCCACATGGCGCATGGCGATGGCATAAAAATCACGCTGGGAAAAATTGAACATGTCCTTGACCGAAGTGAACTGCGGCAGGATGCCGGCGAAGGCCGGTGTGAAACGCAGGGAAATCCCGCCGTCGACGACGGTTTAAATCCGGACAATTTATCCTTAAAATTTCCTGATCTGCAATCTCTTATCATTTATTCATCCGATACCGCTTCATTATACATTCATTATAACCATTTTCAAGATCCTAAATGAAAATAATGTTCATTTAACTCAATTCAAACAAGCCTCTTTTGTCAAAATAAATATATCGGGGACGGAGGAACGCACATTTATTTTTTTATTGGATTTATTTAAAATATGTTTCAACGATCTAAATGGAGATTCCATGAAAAAAATAATAATATTGGTTATTGTTTTTCTTTTAATGTCTGTTAATGCATTAGCGGAAGTCAAAGCAAATCCCTGGGAAACATTAAAAGTTCTGGAAGGAAAATGGGTGGCAGAGAAAAAGGGCTTTTCTAAAGTTACACAGCAATATAAATTCATTCTGAAAAACAAGTATCTGCAAATGAAAACCAAAGCGGTCTTTGAACCGACAGAAAAAAATCCTGATGGTGAGATTCATGAAGACATGGCAATATTCAGTTTCGACAGGAACAGGAATGTTTTTGTTATGAGAGGATTCTATGCAGAGGGTTTTGTCAATACTTACACTCTCAACAAAAATGAAGATGGAAAAATTTTAACACTTCTTTCAGAATCGATAGAGAACGGGATGCCCGGGATGAAGGCAAAACTGGTATTCAGTATAAAATCAGCAGATGAATTCGAGCAAAGTTTTTTTGTAGCATTCCCGAACAGAGACTACGCCTGCTTCTTAGGAAACAAATTTGTCCGAGAAAAGTAAATTTAAATTTATTTACCGACACGGAAATCAACTGCAATTCTGTTATTCTTTCTCAATCTGTCCGACTCATTCTGATCATTGAATGGATCAAGCCATATCTCGATCAGATAGTTGCCTTCTTTAAGGGGGGTGTCTTTCAAAGGAACAACGAATTCGACCGGATAGGTTCTGCCATGAATCATACGTGATATGAGCTTGACCGGAAATTCATATTCCGGATACCCCTGATGTGTTATGATCGTGCAGACTGATTCAACATTTCTCAGATTATCAGAACCGTTATTAAGGATAGAAAAATTTACATGAAGGACAGCTTCTTTCAACATCCTGACCTCGATATTTTTTCTCACATAGTAGGTAACACCCCCGGTAAAAATATCTCCAAGCCTTTCCCACCATTTTGTTTTTCTTTTCTTCTTTTTTAATTCAATTTCTATTTTCGGTGAGCTGCATATGAGATCAACTGCCGGTTTATTGATTGAAAATCCAGGGGATAGAACTTCCACACTTCTCTCTTTTAGTGGTGTGACGATCACTCTGATATCATCTCCAAAAAAGCTCACCGGGTAAGGGACTATATAATTGTACATTCCGGTATTTTCAGTGATGGCAATTATTTTGGCCAGTACAGACGACTTACTTTTTAGTGAAATAAGGATCTTGTCATCTCTATTAAGTCCTCTACTTTCCCATTTGATCGGATACTGATTGAATATTTCCCATTGGGTGTTACGACCCGGTTCAATTACTTTTAAAGCAATGGGCTCCTTCATTTTCATGATCTTTAGGTCATTTTTGCCTGCCGGATCTATATACTTCATGATCTTAAACTTTGAGAGTAATTGCGAAATACTGAACCTGCCGCTTTCTGCAGTGAACTGATTATCCATGGATTTCAATCGGATCCTGTAATTCCCTCCCGGCATGATCTTTTCTCCTGAAATCTTCCAGCTATATTTTCCCTTCGCGCCAGGGATATCTTCGAAAAGTGTCATAACCCTTTCTTCACCTCTCCATAGTTCGCAATATAACTTTTTTTCCATCCCGGTCATCTGCCACAGGATTTCAGTTTCCGATCCGAGGGTCAAATTATTACCTTCAAATGGGCTGATAACATCAAAAGATCGAACCATTGGGAGAATTCTGTGAAGCTTCTCCAACTTGCGGACCTTTTTTATCTGAATGACCGGGTCAACCATTTGAAGTTTAATCGGTTCAATTACAGCTGACACAGAACGGACCTGTATCTGTCCTTTCTCACCCGAAAGCCGGAACCCCAGTTCAGCAGGGAGATCAATATTGAATTCGAAACTGACCTCTTTTTTCAATCCTCTTTTTAACTTTACCAATCCTGATGATTCTTCATTCAGGATCCATTCTCCTTTTAGCCTTGACCTGAGCATATTGTAATTGATCCTGACACCGATAAGTTTTCGCCCTGAAAGTGAATCAAATCCGAGAACCTTCCCAATGTCCATTACTTCTCCGGCTTTATAAAATTCAGTATGTTCTTTCTCCAGGGTTTCCTGCGGACCTGCGAAAAGAGGAAAAGCGATCAAAAAAAATGAAATTAATACTGACTTAAAAAATAATTCTCTAAAAATTTTCATCCTCCGCCTCCTTAACAAAATATCATATCCAGGTTAATAGTAGGAAATGCAAAAAATATTGTCAACATGTCACTGTAATTCCGGCGTTTCCGTGTTTTACTTTTGCGGGACTCGATGCCCGAAGTTTCCCGAAATTTTTTCTTTTACCCATTCCCCCCAGATCAGTGTCCGCTTCTCGGCGCAGGAGGGGCAGAAAAAGCGGGTCTTGCAGGAGAAAGCCACAAAAAAATCATGCCCGCAGTCCGGGCAGCGTACCCGGGCAAAACCGTTCTCCATGATCCCGCAGTCCAGGTATTTGCAGATGGTGGCGGTGATGATCTTTCTGAAATAACCATACTCCTCTTCATACCGTTCCGGATAGATTTTTTCATATTCTTCAAAATGTTGGTAGGCGATTTTATAAAGATCGGTCTTTTCCAGCGTTCACCTTTCATATACTCCGCCATGCATGCCTTAGCCCAGCAATAAGCATGCCAAAACAGCTTCAATCTAATGGAAATCTCTCAAATCATATGAAATTCAAGGTTAAAAGAACTTTTCCTGAATTTATTTAAAATCTTTTATGTAAACATTTTTTTACCATGTAGTTTTAAGTTTTTAGAGCAAGCGCCTGATGGCTTTTTCAGGTTGGGCCGGATCAAAAAAAACGACTGCCAATTCGGGCCCGTCATGCGCCGCTGAAAAGCAGAATGTCCGGCCGATCTTTTCCTGCCAGGACCCGGTCAACCTGGCCGATTCGTGCACATGGCCATGCAGAGTGACCAGGGGCTGACGGGCTTCGATGAAGCGCCTGATGGCAACGCTGCCCACATGGACATCGAGGGGGGCATTGTCGATATGGTGGCCATCCAGGGCAGCACGATCCAGGTGCGTTTGATATGGGGGGGAGTGG
>JAHJRK010000262.1 GCA_018830925.1 Pseudomonadota bacterium | reverse complement strand
GGTTTTCAGAGACCTGTACGAAAGCGTGGTATCGGGAAAAGAGACAAAAAGGGTTCTTGAGGCAAACAGCACCTCCGATTACAGGGAAAAACTGCAAAAGGAGCTTGACGAAATCAAAAATTCTGAAATGTGGAAAGCAGGGGCTTCAGTCCGGTCGCTCAGGCCTGAAAACAGTACAAAATAGATTTATTTATATCTCCGGAGAGTAATATGGAACAAATACTTTTATACGATACAACCTTAAGAGACGGAACTCAGGGAGAGAACATCAGCTTTACGGCAGATGAGAAGCTTAATATCGCCTCAATGCTCGATGAACTGGGAATGCATTACATTGAAGGAGGATGGCCCGGCTCCAATCCGAAGGACAAACAGTTTTTTGACCTTGCGAAGAGGATAAAATTTAAAAATTCCCGGCTTTCCGCATTCGGTTCAACCAGAAGGTCCGGTATCTCTCCGGAAGACGATCCGAACTTAAAAGCCCTTATCGAAAGCGGTACTCCTGTTTTAACCGTTTTCGGTAAAAGCTGGAGTTTTCATATCGAGGAGATAATGGGGAATACCCTTAATGAAAATCTTGAAATGATAAAAGAGACGGTTGAATATCTGAAGCATAATGATCGCGAGGTCATTTATGATGCCGAACATTTTTTTGACGGATACAAAGCAAACGGCAAATATGCGCTAAAAACCATTGTTGCCGCCGCAGAGGGAGGGGCGGATATAATAGTACTGTGCGACACAAACGGCGGCACCCTCCCCTTTGAGATTGAAAATGCCATAGCAGATGTGCAAAACACTTTCAGCGAATATCGCATGAAAAATAAAAAGCTAAAAACTGTCAGGATAGGAATCCACGCTCATAATGACTGCGGCCTCGCGGTTGCAAATTCAATAACGGCCGTCAGAGGTGGAGCTGTAATGGTTCAGGGAACCGTAAACGGATACGGAGAAAGATGCGGAAACACGGATATGACTTCCGTTATACCCATTCTTCACTTGAAAATGAAAATACCATGTTTTTTAGACGAAAACCTTGCAAAACTTACCAGGCTGTCCCGTTTCGTAGGCGAAACTGCAAACATGATTCCGTTAAACAACAGGCCGTTTGTAGGGAAAAGCGCCTTTGCGCACAAGGGAGGCGTGCATGTCAGCGCAATCATGAAAGAGCCGAGAGCTTACGAGCATATGACTCCGGAACTTGTCGGAAATACCCGCCGTGTTCTTGTTTCGGACCTTTCGGGAAAAAGCAATGTGGAGTACAAGGCAAAAGAACTCGGCATAGAGCTCGGAGGAAACGGGTTTGACAGCCGTAAAATTGTTTCCGAGATAAAGCGGCTCGAACAGCAGGGATATCAGTTCGACACGGCTGACGGTTCATTCAAGATACTGCTGGAAAAGTATACGGATCAGTTCAAACCTCTTTTCGATCTCGAATCATTCAGGGTTACTGTTGAAAAGGACAGGGATAAACCCTGTTCGGCTCACGCGACAATAAAGATATCCGTCGACGGAAAGAAAGAAATAACCGCTGCCGAAGGACATGGCCCCGTGAGCGCTCTCGATAATGCCTTGCGGAAGGCTCTCGCCAAGTTTTATTCCGACCTCGATTCAATGCGTCTTGTCGATTTCAAGGTACGCGTGATGGATGGGCGCGAGGGAACCGCCGCAAAGGTAAAAGTTTTCATAGAATCGCGGGACAAAGGCGATATCTGGAGCACAATTGGCGTTTCCGAAGATATCATCGAAGCAAGCTGGCACGCTCTTGCTGACAGCTTCCAGTATAAATTATCAAAGGTTTCAAACGGTAAATCACATTTAAGGAGCATCAAATGAGCGAACGCATTTATATTTTCGACACCACATTAAGAGACGGCGAACAATCACCGGGAGCAAGCATGAACACCGCGGAAAAATTAAGAATCGCGATGCAGCTCGAAAAGCTAGGTGTAGATGTGCTTGAAGCGGGTTTTCCCGCTGCCTCGGACGGGGATTTTGAAGCGGTATCGAAAATATCGGAAAAAATAAAAAACGCCGGAGTCGCTGCCCTGGCCCGCACCTCCAAATCTGATATTGACCGCGCATGGGGAGCAATCAGGATGGCGGCAAAACCTCGGATCCATACTTTTATTGCGACTTCGGACATTCATATGAAATACAAGCTGAACATGAAAAGAGAGGAGGTCATAAAAAAAGCCGTTGAAGCTGTAAAATACGCCGTTTCCCTTACCGGAGATGTAGAGTTTTCGGCTGAAGACGGGTCTAGAAGCGACCGTGATTTTTTATGCAAAGTATTTGAAGCGGTAATCGAAGCAGGTGCAACTACTGTAAATTTACCGGACACGGTCGGTTACGCAATACCGTCCGAATTTTTCGATCTTGTAAAATATGTGATTGACCATACTCCCAATATCGGCAAAGCGTTATTAAGCGTTCACTGCCACAATGATCTCGGACTTGCAACCGCAAACACTCTCTCGGCAATAGCAGCCGGGGCAAGGCAGGCTGAAGTTACTATAAACGGAATCGGTGAAAGGGCGGGAAATGCTTCCCTTGAGGAAGTAGTAATGTCGCTCCATACAAGGCCCAATTATCTTTCTGCAACGGCAAATATAAAAACCGAATACATTTATCCGACAAGCAGACTTGTGAGCATGATAACCGGGATCACGGTACAGCCGAACAAAGCAATAGTCGGCGCAAATGCATTCCTTCACGAAGCCGGAATCCACCAGGATGGAGTCCTGAAGAATCCGATGACCTATGAAATAATGAAGCCGGAAACAATCGGACTTAGCGCAAGCAAACTCGTTCTCGGAAAACATTCGGGAAGACACGCTCTTCGTTCCCGGTTAAAAGATCTCGGATATGATCTTTCAGACGATGAACTGAAACTTGTATTCCAAAAATTCAAAGAACTGGCGGATAAAAAGAAAAATATTGTTGATGAAGACCTGGAAGTTCTCGTAACAGAAGGAATTCTTCGCACAGCAGACACATTCCGGCTCGAATACCTCCATGTAATAAGCGGCACAACAGTTCTTCCGATGGCAAGCGTCAAGCTCTCAATAAACGGAAGATCGGAAAAAGGCGCTGCATACGGAAACGGACCAATCGATTCGGCTTTCAAAACGATTGCAGCTTTGGCAGGAACAACTTCGGAATTGCTGAGATTTTCCGTAAGCGCAATTACAGGCGGAACCGACGCACAGGGTGAAGTAACCGTTCGTCTGGGCGAAAACGGACTTATTGCGCTTGGAAGAGGGGCCGATCCGGACATCATTACCGCAAGCGCCAAGGCATATATAAATGGTTTAAACAGGCTTGAGTATCTGAAAAACCATCC
>JAHJRK010000029.1 GCA_018830925.1 Pseudomonadota bacterium | reverse complement strand
TCTGAATCTGGCCGACAGGTTCGAGAGTGACGATTTGCCGCAGGCCGCATTTGTAAGTTTGAAATAAATCATTGAATCGTCAAGGAAAAATTTTTCACCGCTGACTGCAACCAGAGTCGGGAATCTATCGTACACGGCCTGAAGGTTAAATCTGGAAACATCTACCTTGACATGCGTTGAGCCTTCGCTGTCATTAACGGTTAATTTTCCGTCTGCCTGACCCTCGCATTTTTTGATTAAGGCAAGCTCATGCAGAAAAGCTTTATCTTCCACAACCTGCGCAAGAACGGAAGGCAGTCGTGAAAGATCGGCATGGATATATGTGTCCAGATAGAAGAGGTCGCTGTAATCCGATAAGCCAAGTTTCAGCACCCCCTGTTTTGCAGTGGAATTCCCGAGACGGCCTTCAAGATTGCTTCCTTCAAGAATACCAAGTGAGACCGTCACATCCCCTTTAACGCCTTCAAGCTCAAGAAACGGCTCCGGGACTGTGATTTCACCGTCGAGAATATTTCCTTTGATCGATATATTTTCAATATTTCCCAGCTCTGAAAGCGACGGAGCTTTGGCGGTTATGTTGATGAAAGGCACCTTCCCGCCTTTTATGATATCGAATATATCTGTAGCCGTGCCTGAATTCCCTTCAAGGAAAAGGGCCGCTCTCCTTGTTGTATTTATATCGATATTTGTTCCGTCTAAATCAAATTTTACCAGGGAAAGAGAGCTGCTCGCGAAAAAATTTCCGGCAAGACTCAATTCCGGGTTAACAAGATCGAGCTTCTTTATGGTAATGATGGTTTTGTCTTTATCGACGTTTATATCGCCTGAGAATGATCTTGCGTTGATAATTAAATTGTCATCATTTCTCTGAAATGAAAGAAGGGGAATTTCCCCTTCGAAGATTGAAGAAAACTTTAAAAACCCTTCCTTATTGAAACTTGCTTTTACAGTTGCGCTCGAATCATTGAGCTTTAAACCGGAACCGGGGAAAAAATAATCAAAAAGAGGTCCGGGGTTTAAGTTCAGCAAATCAATACGCCCTTCGCCGGCCGAACTATCTGGAAGGAATTGACCGTTGATCGATATCTTTTCGCAGATATTCGATTTGCCGGTCAATGCTATTTTTAGCCGGCCTGATTTCAACCTTAAATGCAACGATATCCCATCAAATTGGAAAGAACGGCGATTCCCTGTATAAAGATCTATTTCCGCGCTTCTAATCTGAACGGCAAGATCCGTTTCTTTCAAGGATATATGTTTGAGAAGAAGATTGAGCTTTTCTTCAATCTCTTGAAAAGTAATATCTTTAAATAAATCAACTTCTTCAGGCACATTTTCAGGGATGAATATTTTTATGCGGGGTGTGTCAAGATAAAGCTTGTTTACTTTAACCTCTCCTTTAAATAAGGGCAGAATTTCGGGATACGCTCTTATTAAATTTATATTTACGGCAAATTTCTCCGGAACAGACAAGCTGGTGTTGCGTATCTGTGCATGCAGGCGCGGAAAAAACATCAGATCGACATTCTGGAGTCTGATTTTTAATCCTGTTTTTTCGGATACGTAGCGGGCTATTCCTGTTTTAAGATATTCTTCGCTTATAAATATTGGAAGTAAAAGGTAAAGGGTCAATAAGAGGATTATTAATAATCCGGCGCACAATGACGACCAGAATAAAAATTTTTTGATGAATTTCATGTAATCATAAATAGCACCAAACGCCGCCCGGTCAAGTCAAAACTGTCTTTATCAATCTTTGCCCGGGCAACTTGCCCATATTATTTATTTGTGTTAGAACCCGGACAATTGAGAAAAACTATTTTCCGGATGAAGACTAACCATAATTGATGACCAGAAACGGACATAACGCGGAGGAAGATGGGTTCGGGAATAAATGAGATAGTTTTGATAGCGTTGATAGCTTTCGCAATATTTTTTATACCGAGGATGAGAGCCGGTAAAAGGCAGGAGATAACATTTGTCAAACCGGCAAAGAAGAGACTTGCAGTTTCCGGACGCGTGCGCCTTGCAATATTTATTTCCGTTTTGTGGATTATCGCTTCGGCATTTTTTTTCGAGCCATGGAATAAAAATCTGATTACTTTCTGTTATATTGGAGCAGGTCCGGTACTACTGGGATGGGGCTTAAGCTGGGTTGCTGCGGGCTACAAAAAATACAGACGTTAAAAAATCCCTGCTGACTTATATCCGGTGGTATGAAAAGAAGCCACGCTTTTTACATTCGCTCGCTAACCCCGTACTGAGTATGCTCTTGCTTTTCCGGTTACTTGAATTCTGGAACCCTTGAACCCGCATAGGATCATCAACCAATTTGGAGATGATCCATGTTTTATGATTTGAGTATTGCATCAATTCGCATGTCTTTTTCTTCCCAGACCGAATTGATCCATTTCTGGAAATTCTCCCTGAATTCCGCATTGTTGACATAGTCACCGATTATGTCTTTCTTAATCGGCAAGGTTTCGACCATTACTTTTATTCCCCCGATTTTTCCGCACAAAAAATCCCAGAAGCTCTTTGCCCCATCGGGATATACAATCGTCACATTCACTATTTTATCCAGGTGCTCGCCCATTGCAGAAAGAACAAAGGCTACTCCTCCGGCCTTGGGATTCAGCAGGTTTGCATACGGAGATTTCTGCCTCCTGTGTTTTTCAGCGGTAAACCGGGTTCCTTCAACAAAATTCATTACCGATACGGGGATTGTCTTGAATTTTTCGCAGGCCTTTTTTGTAATCTCTATGTCTTTTCCTTTCAAGTGCGGATACTTATCTATAAAAGCTTTAGAATATCTCTTCATGAAAGGAAAGTCGAGCGCCCACCATGCAAGCCCTAAAAACGGCACCCATATCAGTTCTTTCTTTAAAAAAAACTTAAGAAAAGGAATTTTTCTGTGAAAGATTCTCTGCAGAACGAGGATATCGGTCCAGGACTGGTGGTTGGCCACGACCAGATACCATCCGTCAGGCCTGAGATTTTCAAGCCCATTAACCTCCCATCGTATATTGTTCATCAGTTTCTGGTTGATTGTGTTTACAAATATCCACTTATCGGCAATCCAGTTAAGCAGTCTGTTATAATGTTTTTTCCAGAACGGCATGATCAGCTTTAAAAAAGCAGCAATAAAAATGAGTGTTGTCCAGAAAATAGTATTGATCGCGTAGATCAGTACCGATAATACGCCACGAAGATATCCGGGCAAAAAACTGAGCATGATTGTTTTCCTTTCCTCTCCTGCGGCAAGGTTATCGAGTAAAATAAAAAACGGACCCTATTCCCTGCGGTCGAAAATTTCCCGCCGAAGGTCCCGCCAATCAGTATGGCGGGCGGACTTGCGGCGGGAAGCTTCAAATGGCCGGATATGAGCGTTTAAATTCATTAAACAGATCTTCCGTTTTTCTGGAAACCTCATTGAATTTGATTATTATCTCGTCCCGGAAGTCCGCATCAATTTTGCCTGCTTTTCTCTTCAATTCCTCAAGATTCTTCCTGCTTTGATTTAAAAGAGAAGATGCTCTCATGAAGGTCTCTCTGGAATTTACCTTTACTGTTTCCTGATACTTCTTAATCTGTTCCTGGAAATTGCAGTAAGATGTTTCAAGAGATGAATATATTCTATCCATTTTGAGCATCTCTCTGGTAATTACATGGAAATGGTGCCCGACAATGCCGAACCTGATAGTTTCGGCAAATATATTCCTGTGCTTTATGAAATTTCTTGCAAGAAATTTCATATATTGAAAACCATATCGGGTGAAGATCTGCCGGAATAATGATTCAATAAATACTCTTATTTCCGGGAAACGGACTTTTCTTTGGAAAAAAACCGTATTCCCCAAATTATCAAGGAGCATGCTGCATCGGGCAAAGTAATTTTTCAGGTTTGAGTCGTAAATATTATCCAGGACCTTCCTGTATCCTTCTTTTAATTTTGTAATCTCCATCTTAGTGATAAAATTGGTGCTTATCCCATGTGTGTTGTTACCGATCGATTCACATATTATTCTGCCTTCCTCTTTTAATCTTGAAAAAAGGGCTGTGTTGGGCAGCGCAACAAGGAGACCTATCATAGCCTTGGGAATCCCGGCTTTCTGTACAAAAGAAATCTGCCGGTCGAAGATGTCTTCCTTGTCGCTGTCAAATCCGACTATAAAACCTGCCATGACCTCCATTCCGTGTTTCTGGATTGTGAGAACAGCCTTATGCAGGTCGGTATTAAGGTTATGGTATTTTCCTGTTTCCTTCAAAGCTTCCCGTGATGGAGTTTCGATTCCGATAAAAACCTCATTGAAGCCGGCATCTTTCATTTGATCCATAAGCGTTTCATCATCTGCAAGGTTTATGCTTGCCTCGGTGAAAAACCTGAAAATATATTTATGTTTTTTCTGCCAATCGATTAGGGACGGAAGCAGTTCGTTCTTTACCCTTTTTTTATTTCCGATAAAGTTATCGTCTACAATAAAAACAGGGCCCCGCCATCCAAGATCATATAGTGAATCGAGTTCAAGAATTATATTGTTTGCAGGTTTTAACCTCGGGGTATTTCCGTATGATTTCCAGATATCGCAGAATTCGCACTTAAAAGGGCATCCCCGGGAATATTGTATGGACATCGAGGAGTATGCTTTCATGTCAAGAAGATCAAACCTTGGTGTTGCGGAATTTGACAGGTCAGGCCGTCTTTCGGGGAGATATATTTTTTTTGCGTACCCGTTCTCATAATCAGCGAGGAATGTTTTCAGGGTATCTTCGACCTCTCCAAGTACAAAGTGATCTATATCTTCTATCTCATTATAACTTGAGGTCGGGTAAGGGCCTCCTGCGACAACCGGAACATTAAGGCGCTTGCAGGCCGAAACGGCTTTAATAAAAGAATCTTTCTGAATGATCATTGCAGATATAAATACGGAATCAGCCCAGAGAATGTCCTTTTCTTTAAGAGGTCCGGTATTCATATCGATAAGTCTGAGATTATACTTTTCTGGAATAAGAGCGGCTATGGTAATTAGTCCTAGGGGAGGCATCGAGCTTTTTTTATGCACGAATTTAAGGGCATGCTTGAAGCTCCAGTATGTATTGCCCGGTACTTCAGGATAAACCAGTAAAATATTTTTCATTTTATACCGCATTCACAAGTATTATTTAATGAATAAAGAATTAACATAACATCTTATGTGTTGTATTAAGAATAATTGAAACAGGCAGGAAATAAAACAGCAATCTGAAATTTTACAAAAGTTTTACAAAGGCAAAGCCGAGTTAATTAAGCGAAACATTCGGGCGTTGACATAAAATGTAAGGTGTTGTAGTAACTTGTTATATTATGGATCAGTCAAAATGGTTTTACCCGATAGTTGTTTTTATTTTTTCCGTTCTGGCTCTTGCCGCCTCGCTTTTCCTGTTTATTTACTGGTATATGGAGGTCAGCACTGGGCTTGAGACCGTTGTTGCACGGTTTGATCTTGATCCGGCGGTTGCTCTTGAATCACGCACATGGGTAGTTATCCTGGTATTATCCCTTCTTGTCGGGATAATACTCCTCGGGATATTTACCATATTCGTCTATAATCTCAAGACTTATCAGTTATATCGGCTTCAGCAGAACTTTATAAATAATTTTACACATGAACTCAAAACCCCTGTAACCTCTTTGAAACTTTTTCTT
>JAHJRK010000261.1 GCA_018830925.1 Pseudomonadota bacterium | reverse complement strand
GTATTTATATTTTAAAAACAAGGAAGAACTTTACGCATCATTATCTTTAAGGATTCTCCAGTATCTTCTGATACGTTTGGAGCATGTAAAGAGGGAAAAAGATTTAAAGCCTGAAGATAAGATGAAATTATTGATTGAGGCGATGTATGATGTTTATGAGTTTGATCCTCTTATTATAATAAACATGTTTCATCTTCAATCGAGTGAAACATTAAAAAACTTATCTCCGCAGCTTTTGTCGCAAATAAAGGACCTTTCACGTAAATCCCTGGGAACGATTGCAACAATATTTGAAGAAGGGGCTGAAAAAGGAGTATATATTAAAAAGCATCCTGTTGCCCTTGCAGATATTTTCTGGGCTCTTTTTTCGGGGGTTATTCTCTGGGAATCGAGCAAAAAAATAATTAATGACGATAAGGATTATCTGAAACCGACTCTTGAGTTAGCCTTCGAAATATTCAGCAGGGGACTAAGAAAAGACTGACGTTCCCGATTATTTTCGTATTTCACGCCCCCATTTACACGAGAGTAATATTCATCTGAAATTCATCTGACTTAAAAACAACAAAATATTTCCGGATTCCCGCTTTCGCTGGAGCTACTTTAAATCGAAACAGTGAGCAAATCTCCCGCTGTTTGTAGAGGGGAGATTCTGAGGATTAAAACGGAAAAATTTATGAGCCTCTGAATCCTTGAATCCTGGAACCTTTGAATTCTCATATTATATAATCATCAAGGTCATATCAGGTGGGCATAGTCGGATTTGATTATATCGAAAAGTTCTTCCCCTATTGCAAGTCCGGTATCTATGAACAGGGGCCCGTATTTCTTTCCGGTTCCGGTGCGGAATGTATGTTTGATATTAGAAAGGCTCTCCATTCCTTTCGGATAATGGGCCACAAATTCTGAAAAAGGCGGATTGAGATATGATAACATTTCCCAGAGTGTGTCCGTGAAATTATCCGGACCCCACCTGAATTTGTCCGAATCATAAAGACAGTCGGAAACAAGTTTTCCTTCAGGGGACTTTGATTCCATTGTTGTTTTGAATGCTTCATGATTTCTTATTGCAATGCATATATCATCAAGTTCTTCAGGGGAAAAGGGGTAATCCTTCAGGACTTGACGCGCAAATGCAGCGCCTTCCGCTGAATGATTCTTTTTCTTCCGTTTTATGTCGTGGAGAAGTCCTGCGAATTGCAGCAGAATGATCCTGCGGTTACAAAAACTTTCGGTATATCCTGCAAGCCTGCTTTCAATAAGCATCAGGGCTCCCGCGTCTACTGTTACCTTTACGGCATGATCAAGACCATGGCCGAAATCGTCTTCCAGATGTTCCGCCACAAACTGATAAAGTTTTGTTATAAGAGGATTTGTTTCAAAGACTTGTCTTGAATATTTTATATCAGGTTCATGATACTTGTAGAAATCGGGGAGAGGATGCACTGAGACTATCCGCCTTGCGATATTTTGTATATGAGCGTAGATAATCTCCATCTATTCGTTACTGCCTGCCTGGCGGAATCCGGCAATATAAGTAAAAACCGGATTCCTCTGTATAATGGACAAGAGTCTCAGAGCTTAGAGCAGCGAAAAGGGCTTGCCGCAGACTTTCCATTTGCCGTCTTCCATTATCACGGTAATGGTATCGTCTATCTTGTGGATTTTACCTAAATGGAACAGTTTTGAAACCAGAGCGTATAAGGGATTGATTGCAACTATCCTGTCTGCTGATATTTTTAAGGTTATCTCTTTATCGGTTCTGCTGATTGTTTCAGTTTCGATGTTGAATAATCTGCTTTTCATGAAATCCGGAGTCAGGCCGCGTTCGGTCGCTTCATTTCCGGCTTTTTGAATATAATTATCGACAATGTTTTCATCATCTGATGGGGCCATGGTTTTACACAGATAGCCGGCCATGGATTTGTCCAGCGTGAAGTACGCTTTTGTGAATTTTACTGCCGTCTTGTTCGGAGTCTCTTTGGCTTCTGCAAACATGAAAATTGCCTGCAAGAAAAT
>JAHJRK010000028.1 GCA_018830925.1 Pseudomonadota bacterium | reverse complement strand
GCATATCCGCATATATAAAAAAAAAGAACTTGTAAGCCTTCTTGAAAATTCAGGGGCAAAACTCTGGGCTTCTCATTTTGCGCACAGCCTTCATACTCCTTACTGGTGGATTAAATGCCTTGCCGGCCCGACAAGAAACGACAGCAGGATAGTAAATCTTTATCACAGGTTTCTGGTCTGGGATCTTATGAAAAAGCCGAAGATTACACGTTTTCTTGACGGGTTGTTGAATCCTTTTTTCGGGAAAAGCACAGTTCTTTATTTAAAAAAACAGTAACATGAGGATTTAATTCGTAAACAGCGTCCATCCGGAAACGTCTGCGCCACAGGCTGAAGGTATATTATTCGGGAAATCTCCAAAACGATTGACTTAAGGATTTGGAAAAAGTATATACGGGAACAAGAAAAAGAGCGGGAGCTTTGCATACCCTGACTTGGCCTTAAACGGGGTGTATGCGAAGATCTCAGGGGATGCCGATAAACCGGGCATGGAATCTAACAATCAAATAATAACGTCTGTTTTTTTAATGGTTACTGGAAGGAGGAAAGAATATGAACAAAGCTGATTTAGTAACTGAAGTCGCAGGTATTGTGGGTACATCCAAAGAGGCAAAGGCAGTTGTTGATTGTATATTTGATAGCATGACCGCTGCCTTGAAAAAAGGGGATGAAGTCAAGCTGGCGGGATTCGGCACCTTCAAGGTAAAAGAAAGAAAAGCAAGAACCGGAAGAAATCCCCAGACTGGGGCTGAAATCAAGATCGAAAAAAGAAAAGCCGCAAAATTTTCTGCTGCAAAAGCATTAAAAGACGCTATAGGCTGATTCTTTATACATTTCCATAAAAAGAGACCTTTGCTAAACGCAAAGGTCTCTTTTTATATGTTGTTCAGCCTGTAATAAAATCCCCTTATCTTCATCAGTTCTTCGTGGGTTCCCGATTCTATCAATCTTCCTTTATTTAATACAATTACCCTGTCCGCTCTTTGGGCAGTTGTCAGGCGGTGCGCAACAATTATTGAAGTTCTGCCTTCCATGAGATTGTTTAACGCGGTTTCGATCTGCCGTTCCGTTTCCGAGTCGACATAGGATGTAGCCTCATCAAGCATGATGATTTCAGGGTCGCGGGTGAAAGCTCTTGCTATCGATATGAGCTGTTGCTCCCCGCTTGAAATCGATTTTCCTCCTTCAGATAACACGGTATCAAGACCCTGGGGGAGTCCCTCAATAATTTTTCTGCAATTTGAAGCATCCATGATGTGATCCATATCCTTATCCGTGATGCCGCTCTTTCCCCTTGCAATATTCTCACGCACTGTCCCCGAAAACAAAAAAGAATCCTGCATGACTATGGCCATTTTCGATCTAAGGAAAGAAGAAGGAATCTTTTTCATGCCGGTTCCGTTTATAAGAATTTGCCCCGATGAGGGTTCGTAAAATCCTGTCAAGAGATTAAGAAGGGTTGTTTTGCCGGTTCCGGTAGGCCCGACGATCGCGACTTTTTCGCCGGCCTTCAAGTCAAACGAGATATTTGAAAGCACTTCTTCTCCCGGAACGTAGCTGAATGAAACATTTCTGAATTCGACGCTCTTTATTTTATCGAATTTCATTTGGTCGGTAAATGATATGGAAGATTCGGATTCCCCGGCTTTTGTATCCTTTGTATCGTTTGTATCTAGGATGATGAATATTCTTTCAGCCGATGACATGGCGTTTTGAAGGATATTGTATTTGTCGGCTATGTCTCTTATGGGTCTGAAGAACATTTTCATGTAGGATATGAAAGCGACCAGCTCGCCAAGAGTTACTTTTTCATCAAGAACACTGATTCCGCCGTAAAAGATTACTAAAGCGACGGCAACCGATCCGAGAAGTTCTATTAAAGGCATAAAGACCGCGAGAACCCGGATCTGTTTCATTCCTGCAATATAGTTTTCATGGTTCAGCTTTTCGAATCTGTCATAATTTTCATTTTCCTTCCCCAAAAGCTGTAGCACCTTTATGCCGCCTATGGTTTCGGCGATACTTGAATTTATTTCGGCAATTTTGATTCTAAGCGTTCTGAAGGCGTCTCTTGCCTGGCCTGAAAAACGGAATGAGGCAAGGATTACAAAAGGAATAACTGTAAATGACGCGAGGGCGAGTTTCCAGTTTATACCGATAAGCACAATCATTATTCCTGCGAGAAGGAAGATGTCTTTAAAAACAAAGGCGATGACGGAAGTAAAAAACTCATGCATATTCTGAACATCGCTCGTAACCCTTGTTACAAGCCGCCCAGACGGATTTTTGGCAAAGAAAGGAACAGGGAGCGCCTGGATATGGTTAAAAAGGTGCATCCTGAGATCATGCATTATCATCTGTCCCGCATATTCCATCAGCATGACTTCAAAAAAGTTGAGGCAGAAACCGGCTATCACAAGGAGAAGGAGAATGGCCGCTGCAATTCCGACTCCTTTTAAATCATTTTTTCTCAAAATATAAATATCTTCCTTATCCATTTTCCCGATCTCGTTAAGCGGAATAAGGGCATAAGCGCCTTCCTCTTTAAATTCGATATCGCGCTTTGAAAGAATATTTCGGACAGCGGGATCACTTAAGCTTGCCCTGTACCAGCCGGCCTTGTTTTTGTCGGTTTTCAGAATATTTTCATGCGGAACCCCACGCGGAACTATATATCGGTCTATTGCAATCTTGGTTATGTATGGGAGGGATAGATCGAGCAGTGTTATGGATATGACAAGAAGAACAGTCCAGAAAAAAAGGCGCCTGTAAGGCTTTCCAAACATAAAAAGCCTTTTCAGCAGATTAAGGTCGTAATTTTTGCCCGGCTTTTCTTCCTCGTACCCGTAATCAAATCGCATTCATTTCCTCTTCGATTGCCTGCATTTCGAATGTTTTCGCATAATACTTTCCAAGCTCCATGAGGAAAGCATGGTTTCCCGCTTCCATGATCCTGCCTCTGTCGATCACGATTATCTTATCGGCAAAAGAGAGTGCGGAAAGACGGTGCGAAACTATGATAATTGTCTTCTCTTCCTTCATGGATCGTATATTTTTTATGATTGCAGAGCCAGTTTCTGTGTCCACCTGGCTTACCGGGTCATCAAGAATGAGTATGGGTGAATCGGAATGAAGCGATCTTGCAAGGGCAATTCTTTGCTTCTGGCCTCCTGAAAGGATAATTCCTTTTTCTCCCACGATCGTATCAAGGCCTGCCGGAAAATTCTTTATTGTTCCGGAAAGAGAGGCTTTTTCCATCAGACCTTCCAGATCGGAATCCTTTATGCTTCTGTCTCCAAGGGTTATGTTGTCGCGGATTGTTCCGTCAAACAAAAAAGGCTCCTGGGGCATGAAAGAGATAATTGACCTTATATCGGAAAGCTTTATTGAGCGGATATCTTCACCGTCTATAAGTATCCGTCCGTCTGAAACATCACGCAGCCTTGGAATAAGGCTTAAAAAAGTTGTTTTTCCGCTTCCAGGAGGCCCGGCAATCCCAAGTATTTCCCCTTTTTTAACACTGATATTGATGGCCGATAAGACCGGAGTAAAACCGTGATTGTAAGAAAACGTCACATCTTCAAATGTTACTTCTCCTGTCCTGTATTTTATCCTCTTTGCATCGCCGGCATCGCAAATTTCGGGAGCAGTTTCCAGTATGCTGTTTATCCTGTCGAGGGATGCTTTCCCCCGCTGGATCAGATTTGTGACCCATCCCATTGCCATCATCGGCCAGGTGATAAGACCGAGATAGTTTATGAACGCTACAAAATCGCCGGGTGTTATTGTAGAATATATTGTCTGCCTTCCTCCAAGATAAAGCACGATGGCAAGGCTTATATTTGACAGAAGGAGCATCATGGGGAAAAAAGAGCCGATAATCCTGACAAGTTTAATATTCCTGTCGATGTAATCTTTTGACTTTACTTCAATATGGATGTTCTCTTCTTTTTCCAGTGTATAAGCCTTGATTGTCTGAATTCCTGCAAACTGTTCGCGTATCGCTTCTGTGAGTTCGGAAAAGGATTCCTGAACCGATTTGTAAAGTCTGTGCATTTTCCTGCTGAAAAACCTTGTTCCGAAAATAATAAATGGCATCGGAATAAGAGCAAACAAGGTAAGGGTTGTATTGATATAGGCCATGAAAACAATGGCTGCCGAACCTAAAATTACCGCGTCTGTTAAGGCGACTATTCCCATTCCTATGGCCATTCTGACATGCTGTATGTCGTTTGTGGCATGTGCCATGAGATCGCCGGTTTTTGTTCTGTCAAAGTAAGATGGAGAAAGGGTTTGAATATGGGCAAACAGCCTGTTCCTTAAGCCTTCTTCTACAATTCTTGAGGTGCCTATGAGATATTTTCGCCATAAATATCTGAAAAAAGACATTATTAATGCAATGCCGATAATATAGAGGGCATATATGGCAAGCTTTTCGGGATCTGCCCGGAAAAAAGTAAGGTCATCGATTACCCTTTTTATTATGCGCGGGATTACAAGCTGTAGAAAATCTACGGCTATAAGGCACACCACGCCTGCGGCTATTGCAAGGCGGTTTTCGACAAAATAGGGTTTTATTAAATTGACCGATTTCACAACATGTTCCAAACCCGGGCAAACCGGAACAAGAAGAATTCCATTTTCTTACACGAATGCACAAAGGCATAAAAATTCTATTATAATAAAAAGCGGCCTCCGGTCAAACATTTGAAGTAAATGTCACTTGATATGTAATTAGTTTCCATCCGGAAATGGCCCTTTTGTGCGATCTCGGCGTCAATCTACGGGATTTCTTGTGCGGCATACATTGCGTATGCCTCCGCGCAATCCCTTGATTTCCTTGAGCTTGCCCAAAATTGCCTATTTCCGAATTGGAAACGCTATAGAGTCTTTAATTAGTGTCAATCCGGAAACTAACTACATTGACTTTTAAAGGCCTGACTGTTATTAGAAGCCCATGGAATCAGGAAATATAGTTGAGTATATAGACTCTCAGAAAATCATGTGCGCGGTTGTTTTAGAAGTCAAAAATCAAAGACTTAAGCTTTTAACCGAAACGGACCGGGAAGTTAACCTGTCCATGCACCGGCTTTCTCACAAGTGCAAAATGAATCTTAACCTGTCTATGGGCAGGAACAGGATTGTGGATGCTCTCAAGGAAATTTCAAACAGACGGAAATTGCTTATAAATAGTATAAATATTAAAGGATTATGGGAGGTTTTGAACTTGGAGCAGGAGTGGATAGACCTTCCCACAATGACTCATTTCTGTTTTCCGGAAAAGCCTAACGGTGATCATGAATCTGCTGTTGTGAGGGCTTTTTTCAACAACAGGATGTATTTCAAGTTCGATTACGACAGGTTTTTTCCGAATTCTGAAGAGATGGTTGAGCAGATTGATATAAAGGAAAAAGAGATCGCAAGGAAAAACAGGCTGATTGCGGAAGGAAGCAGATGGGTCAGAGAAACAATCAGCAAGCCTTTTATGCCCGGAGTCCTTGACGATAAGAGCAGGGAATTTGCCGAGATTCTCAAGTCGCTGTATATGCTGGGAAAAGATAGCAGCCATTATACGGTCGGGAATGCGATTTTAGAAAAAGCTGGTATTGACCCGGGAGAAGGTCTTTTCCGCCTTTTTGTGCGACTAGGTATATTTAATGAGAACGAAAACGTAGATCTGTACAGGCTGAACATACCCACTTCCTTTCCAGAGCCCGTATTGAAAACGATCAGCGAGACGCTCTTATCTCCGGAGAATTTTTCTTCGAATGGAAAGAGGACAGACCTGACTGACCTTCCGGTAGTTACAATTGACGGTCAGGCGACCCTCGATTTTGACGATGCATTGAGCATTGAAGATATGGGAGATCATTACCGCCTCGGCATCCATATAGCGGATGTGGCTCATTTTAT
>JAHJRK010000260.1 GCA_018830925.1 Pseudomonadota bacterium | reverse complement strand
TTCCTTTTGATTTTGGCTGTGGTAAAATTGCTGCCGGTATTTGGAAAGATACCCAATCAAGGCATCAACATATCGAAATAAAAGATATTTTTATCGCAAGCATTGCGATCAGCAATGATGTATGGCTGCAAACGTTCAATACAAAACACTTTAAAGGGATAAAAGATTTAAAAATTTGGGAATCATAGGAAAACTTCTCAAGGCATTGTGCACCACGGCTTCCGAATCATTTCATCTCCCAACTCCCGGCTTGCCAATAGTGATTCTCTGCGGCGGTCTCGGAACAAGGCTTTGTGAGGAGACAGAATTCAAACCCAAACCCATGGTCGAAATCGGCGGCAAAACGAGGGGAACGCATGAAAGTATGGGCGTCCACATCTCCCTTATAAGTGGCGCACTTTGAACTTGAATTAACCACGGGAATTTGATAGATGGTATACAGGGCTCTGAGAAAATGAGAAAAGAGGATTTAAAATGATTAATCTGGAATTTGACGGCATTGTTTTTCAAGAGGGCAACACGTATGTGGCCTACTCACCAAAACTTGACGTCTCCAGTTGCGGCGACACTGTCGATGAGGCCCGCAATAATCTGAAGACTGCGGTCCGTTTGTTTCTTGAAGAAGCAGAAAAAATGGGTACTTTAGAGGAAATATTGAGTGAATCGGGGTATGAGAAAGCAGGATTTGGAGATTGGCTGGCGCCACGCCTAATTGCTACCGAACTAATGTCCGTTCATGGTTAAATGCCAAAAATATCTCCTATACCAGCGCGGAAGCTGATGCGTGTTTTTGAAAGAGCCGGTTTCTCTTGTGTCAGAATCGAAGGTGATCATTACGTTTATACCAAAGATGGCGTTGCAAGGCCCATTGTAATCCCAGACTGGCGAGAGGTTCCGGTGTTTATTATCAAGAACAATCTTCGTTCAGCCAATATAAGCCGCGAAGAATATTTTACTCTACTTACCGATGTAATTTAGGACCATGTCATCCGTTTCTGAAAACATTCGCAAACAAATATTTGTTCTTTTCAAAGATCACGCTTCACTTTTCACCCTTCACCATTTTTCACTTTGTGCCTGCCGAAGGTCCGACAATCGGTGTGGCGGATGCCTTTGAACCTTTGCCTCTTGCTCTTATACGCCTTCAGCCTTTTTACCCCTTGCTCTTATTAGCAGATTGATACTTTGATTAACGTCTCCATTCCCTTGACAACAATTTAAATTAATATTAAATTTTCTCCAAAATATCACAATAAGATTTTAATTTATATTATGCTTACAAAAAGTGAAATCATACGATGTTTGCAGGAAGAAAAACCCTTTTTGATCCGGAATTTTGGCGTGGTGGATATTGGCCTTTTTGGTTCATTTGCAAAGGGACGGCAGCGTGATGACAGCGATATAGATATAATTGTTGAGTTAATTGAACCTCGATTCGAATTGCTGGCGGGATTGCAGATATATCTCGAGAAAAAGTTCAACCACAGGATTGAGATTGTGCGTAAAGCCAAAAAAGAGAACAGTCGTTTTAATAAAAGAGTTGAAAACGAAGTAATTTATGCCTGACGTTCTGATAACAGATAATCTTCAAGACATCATCTGCATGAATTATCTGCCGAATTTAAAAAATGCGGTGCAGCTTATTTATAAATATCAAACCGGCTCTCTATAGGAGGACTCGGCACTCAGCACTATTTTTTATCCCTTAAAACTTAATCACTTATTTCCCATTTTTATGTTGACTTATATATTGATGAACGTCCCATATTCTACGGCCCCACCCCAAACAGTTTTTTCAGTTTTCTGTTTACCGCTTTCCCGATGTATTGACATTTTCAGGCATGTAAAATATGATAAATTTATAGATTTCTTTAAAGAGTATGAAATTTTGACCGAATACAAGGGGAATAATATGCTTATTGAATACATCAACAATTCGATGAAAAAAGCCGTTTATGACAAGTTGGAAGACGGATCTTTTTCAGGAAAGATTCCCCAATGCCCCGGAGTAATAGCTTTTGGAGAAACACTTTATCAATGTGAGCAAGAGCTGAAATCATCTCTTGAAGGCTGGCTAATTGTCAAGATAAGGCATGGCGACAAGTTACCGGTTATAGGCAGGATTAATCTAAACGAAAAAATGCCGGCTTTTACAGGTGAGGCTGTTTCGGTTCATGGGTAAATGGAATCCATGTAAACGAAAGGATTTTATAAGCAAGCTGAAGAAAATTGGCTTTAACCCCCCTGAACCGGGTGGCGGTCATTTCTATATGCGGTATGGAAGCTATACTCTTACACTACCTGGCAATAAAGAATATTCGGTCCCACAGGTCAAGATGCTTCTCAAGGAAATTGAAGTTGGGATAAAAAAGAAATTATCTTTGGATATGTGGGATAAGCTCTGAATTTTGATCATCAAAAAATGCTGTGCATGCCCGGCCGGCAGGCAACAATCCTGTCCATCCTGCTTGCCCTGTTAAACCGGTATTTTCTGTTGTTTAACCGGGGTTGATCCTGTCTAAAAACCTTCGCGTCATTTGTTTACCCAGTTAAATTTTCGCAGAAACGAGCGAAGCGGATTTAACCCGGGGCGTCTTTGTTTACCCCGTTAAACCTTTGTTTTTTTTGTTTAACCGGGGCGGTTCAATCTTTTAT
>JAHJRK010000259.1 GCA_018830925.1 Pseudomonadota bacterium | reverse complement strand
TGCGATCTGTTTCTCCACAACACAGCCTTTTTCTTCAAACTGCGGAGCAAGAAATGTAAGGTTTTTTTCAAGGATATCTTCAATACGGCATGGCGTCAGATTCGGTTGCCGTGGTTTGGCATAATCAAGAAAATCGGTTATGATGTTATCAAGCCGGACGACCTCCTCGACTATTATGTCCGGTATCGAGCTGGAAGGATCAAGAGCTGCCATTTTTTTCTTTAACAGCGCGCCTGAGCTTCTGATGATTCCCAGAGGATTTCTTATTTCGTGAGAAATCCCTGCGACCATTTCACCTATGGAGGACAGATGTTCCGCACGTCTTAATTGCTTTTCGAGAATAAGCCTTTCCATAGCCCGTTTTTCAATTATGGATTCACCTCTTCTTACCACAAAAAGAAGAATAACAAAAAGGCTGCACATGACAACAGTTGTCGTGCTTATTACAACAAGCTGAAATCTGAAAATCGTTTTATATTCTTTGGATAAATCCTGGACTATTTCAATAACACCTATTGTTTTTCGTTTAGATCCGGGTCGTACATCTTCCGTACGAAGAGGCGTTGTGGTAATCATTTTGTTTTCAACCGGAATGCCAAGCAGAGATTCTATAACATTTCCTTTATGAATCAATTTTGTAGTAGATTTGCCGGAAACAGCTTCGTAATATTCCGGACCCCCTGCATTCTCTTTCCCCACCAGCGCTTTGTCAAAACTGTATGATATGATGTTTTTATTGACATCATATATAGTTACCGTGTCAATTTTATAGCCGTGAAGAGCGCTGAGAATCACCTTATCGAGCATATCGGCCTGGACTTTATCTCGTAGCTGTATTTTTTTATATTTCAGAGCAGCCGGGACGAAAAATTGCCAGAAAATCTGGTGATTCAGATTTTCGGCAACAAAAAGAGCATACTCTTCACTCCTTTTTTGCTGAGTGGTTCTAACCCAGTCTGTGTTTAGAACGGATAACACTATTGTGCTGATGAAAATTACGATGAGACTTGAAAAAGTGAAATATTTTACAAGTCTGAACGGTTTTACTTTTTCTTCCGGTGTTTTCATAGTAAAATATAATGTGTGTTATTAGTGTTTGACGGCTTAGTAAAATGTCACTCTATCCACCTGAGACGGAAGTTTTTTACTTTGCCGTCTGAATTCGAACTTTTTAAGAGAGCATCGGTATTTATTTGCTAATTTTTAAGTTTCTCAGCACACAGGGAAGGATTCCTCCGTGAATAAAGTAGTTTAATTCCGCCTGAGAATCAATTCTTGCGTTAACATTAAACCGAGTTTCGCGCCCATCTCTATGCAATGCTGACACCGAAAGCTTTTTTTGCGGGAAGAAGTTTTTTTCAATACCCACAATATCATAGATTTCAGTTCCGTCCAATTTTAAAGTTTCATGGCTGGTCTCTTTTTCGAATTGAAGAGGCAGAATGCCCATACATACGAGATTGCTGCGGTGGATTCTTTCAAAACTTTCAGCTATCACGGCTTTGATTCCCAACAGAGCAGTTCCTTTGGCGGCCCAGTCACGCGAACTTCCGGTTCCGTATTCGCGGCCCGCAAGAACAATAAGAGGTGTCCCTGTCTTTTTATAATTCATAGAAGCGTCATATATGGACATGACGTTCCCTGCCGGGAGCAAAAGAGTCCAGCCACCGGTTTTATCCGGAACAAGCTTGTTTTTTAAGCGGATGTTGCCGAAAGAACCGCGCATCATAACTTCGTGATTACCCCGTCGGGAGCCGAAGGAATTGAATTCATTCGGCTCTATTCCTTTGCTTATAAGATATTTTCCTGCAGGGCTGTCTGCGGGAATTGCACCTGCCGGTGATATATGGTCGGTTGTAACCATATTGCCGAGAAGTGCAAGCACTCTTGCGTTTTTGATATCCTCCGGTTTTGGAACGCTTGTTGTTATTTCATCAAAAAACGGCGGATTATTTATGTATGTTGACCCGGGATCCCATTTAAAGAGGGAGCTTTCGGGTACAGGGAGGGCTTTCCATTGTTTGGAGCCTTCGAACACAGTAGAATATTCATTTTTAAACATCTCAGGAATCAAAAGTGTTTCGAGAGCTGTCCTGATTTCTTCCGCAGATGGCCATATATCACCAAGAAAGACTGGTTTGCCGTAACCGTCAAGTCCGAGAGGCTCGGTTTCAAAATCGATATCGATTTTTCCTGCTATGGCATACGCAACCACAAGCGGAGGTGAAGCGAGAAAGTTGGCGCGGGTAAGAGGGGAAATTCTTCCTTCAAAGTTGCGGTTGCCGCTTAATACTGAAGCAACAACAAGATTGTTATCTCTGATTGCCTTTGAAACGGATTCGTTAAGGGGTCCGCTGTTTCCAATGCACGTTGCACATCCATAAGCTGTAATGTGAAATTTGAGCTGCTTCAGATATTGCATGAGACCTGATGTTTCAAGGTAATTCGTCGCAACTCTGGAACCGGGCGAAAGGCTGGTTTTTACCCAGGGCTTGACCGAAAGATTCTTCAAAACCGCTTTTTTTGCCAGAAGGGCTGCTCCTATCATAACAGAGGGATTGGAGGTATTGGTACAGCTTGTTATGGCTGCTATGACGACGGAACCGTGATCAATACCTGTGGCAACTCCATCAATTTCTATATTAACAGGATTTTTACCCGGTGGGTGAGAATCCGCGGTTTCTTTCTTAAACGCTTCCTTGACCTGAAAAAGGGGTATCCGCTCCTGAGGCCTGTTCGGGCCTGCGATACAGGGTTGAACCGAACCGATGTCAAATTCAACAGTATCGCTATAAACAGTGTTGCTGCCGGTATTTTCCAGGAAAAGGCCCTGCTCTTTTGTATATTTTTCGACAAGCGAAACAAGATTGCCTGGGCGACCGGTCAGGCGCAGGTATTTCAATGTTATGTCATCAACCGGAAAGAATCCCGTTGTTGCTCCATATTCAGGAGCCATGTTTGCAATGGTTGTACGGTCCTCAACGCCAAGATTTGATAATCCGGCGCCGTAAAATTCAACAAATTTTCCGACAACTCCTTTTTTACGCAGAAGCTCGGTTATGTGTAAAACAAGGTCTGTTGCCGTTGTTCCATCCGGAAGCTTTCCTGTCAGCTTAACACCAAGAACTTCAGGAGTAATCAGATAATACGGATTCCCCAGCATCACCGCTTCAGCTTCTATTCCACCCACACCCCATCCGAGAACCCCGGCGCCATTTATCATTGTCGTGTGTGAATCAAGGCCGAGAACACTGTCCGGGAAAACAGTTTTTGTGCCGCATTCTTCTTTTATGGAGACAATCCTTGCAAGGTATTCGAGATTAACCTGATGGCAAATTCCGGTTCCGGGAGGGACAACCCTGAAATTATCAAAATTCTTCTGGCCCCATCTTAAAAAAGTATATCGTTCAGAGTTGCGCATAAACTCATAACGGAGATTTTCTTCAAGCGAAGTTTCTTTGCCGAAGGAATCAACCTGAACCGAATGGTCAACAACCAATTCCGCAGGAATTTTGGGATTGATTTTCAAAGGATCTCCGCATAGACGGTCTGCAGCATCGCGCATGGCGGCCAGATCAACAACCGCAGGAACTCCCGTAAAATCCTGCAGCAATACACGGGCCGGTAAAAAGGGTATTTCGCCATTGGCTTTATCGGAATTCCAGGAAGCCAGGCTCTCTATGTTTTTTGCGGTAAACAGGAGTCCGTCTTCATTTCTTAAAAGATTTTCGAGAAGGATTCTGATGCTGAAAGGAAGGTTTGATATATTACTAAAACCCGCATCGGCCAGTTTGTTAAGATTGAAATATGTGAAAGTCTCATTACCGGTGCAAAGAGAGGCCTGCGTGTTAAAACTGTTTTTACAAGAAGACATACTGCCTCCATCAATCATAATTTACGGCTTCGTAAAAAGTCAGTTTATATCCACGAAGTCCACAAAGAGCACGAAGAAAAAGAGGATTCGTGTTTTTATAAAACTATTATGCTTTTACGATTTTTTACAAACACAATATAACTGGACGGTTATTGTTATAAAAAAGTCTCATATATATTTAATCGAAAAACTTTACAATAGTTCCTTCAACAACAATTGTTTCCGGAGAATATTTTTTCTTTTATTCTTGACATGATTTTGTAACTTGATTATAGACTTCACTTCAAATGAGAGGTTACATTTCAGCTGTCTAAATATTTATATTTTCTGGTTTAAACAGTAAAGCAGGCCTTAAATATTTTAAGGATTTGGGAGCGGTTCTTAAATATGCGAATAGAAGAGCTGTTGGCTCAAAAGAAAACAGCTATTATTGATAAATGGTTTGATGTTGTTGCAGATACCTATCCTGCCGACACGGCCGGATTTATCAAAAGACAGAAAGATCCTTTTTCAAATCCGGTCGGAGGCACTACCCAAAAGGGCCTCACGGGCCTTATGGATGAACTGCTCGGGGAAATGAATCATGATAAAATAGATTCGTTTCTCGACCCTATCATAAGGATAAGGGCTGTTCAGGATTTCACACCCTCAAAGGCGACTTCATTCATCTTTTCTTTAAAAAAATTAGTCAGAAACCAACTAAATAAAAGTGATTTTAACGAGTATCGGATTTTAGCCGAACTGTCGGAACTTGATCTGAAAATTGATCTGATCGGATTGATGGCCTTCGACATTTATATGAAGTGCAGAGAGAAAATCTACCAGATAAAAGCAAATGAAGAAAAGAACAGAACCTTTTCTGCGTTTGAAAGAGCAGGTTTGATTAAAGAGCTTCCGGACAGCGGGCCGGAACTTGCGTAAATTGTAATCATATTTAATAATTACGGCTTGGGATAATGAACCTGTCAAGTTTCAGATGATTCTGAAAGCCGTCTCAAGCCATAGAGCGAGGTAATGTTAAATGAATGTAAAGTACATGTTCTCACTCGTTGCGGTAATTTTTTTGTTTCTGCTTGCCTATGTTGGAGTTGAGGCGGCAGGTCTTCAAGTCCTGTTCGGGATTGTCATACCTTATGCTGCCCTTCTTGTATTCATCATCGGGGTCATAAATCGTGTGATAGGATGGGCAAGATCTCCTGTGCCGTTCAGAATCCCTTCAACCTGCGGGCAGCAGAGATCGCTTCCGTGGATAAAAGCTTCTGAATTGGATAATCCGTTCACGACACAGGGTGTTGTGGCAAGGATGTTTTTAGAAGTTCTCTTTTTCCGATCTTTATTCAGGAATACAACATCAAAGCTTGGCGAAGGACCTAAGATTTACTTTAGCCTGGAGCTGTGGCTCTGGCTTGGCGCTCTTGCTTTTCACTGGTCTTTTCTTACGGTTATCGTCAGACATCTGAGGCTTTTTACCGAGCCGGTTCCTTTCTGGATAGGGCTTCTTGAAAAGGCAGACGGTTTTTTTCAGGTCGGAGTACCCGGAATTTTCTTGTCCGGCGTAGTGCTTCTTGCCGCCGTTTTTTATCTTTTTTTAAGAAGAGTCATTATTCCCCAGGTTAATTATGTGTCGCTCTCACAGGATTTTTTCCCTCTTTTTCTGATTTTCGGGATAGCTTTCACAGGTATTTTGATGAGACATTTTGCAAAAATTGATGTTATTGGGGCAAAACAGCTTACTATGGGTCTTGTCACCTTTCATCCGACAATTCCTCAGGGAATCGGCGGTATTTTTTATGTCCACATATTTTTTGTAAGTGTGTTGCTGGCTTATTTCCCTTTCAGCAAGCTTATGCATATGGGTGGTATTTTTATGAGTCCAACAAGGAATCTGCCGTGCAACACCCGTGCAGTCAGACATATCAATCCATGGAATTATCCTGTAGAAACACATACGTATGAAGAGTATGAAGAAGAATTCAGGGAAAAAATGATAGAGGCTGGATTGCCGGTTGAAAAGGAGTAACTAATGTCGGGTCCAAAACCAAAAGAGCTGATAGAAAAAATAGATTACAATCCTCCTCAAAAAGGATGGATGGATGTCCCTGTCAAAATCAGAAAGGGCATGTACTGTTACGCATCAAACCCTAAAAGTGTGGAATATGTCCATCTTCCACATGCGAGGCCATGGAATCCGCTTGAAGAAGACTGGAAGCTTCCGGACAACTGGAAAGAGATAGTTCATAACGCTTTCAGGGAAAGGCTTGACAGGTTCCGTTCGTTCAAAGTTTTTATGGATATATGTGTGAGGTGCGGAGCGTGCGCGGATAAATGCCATTTCTTTATCGGGACAGGTGATCCCAAAAATATGCCTGTTTTAAGGGCCGAACTTCTCCGCTCGGTTTACAGAAATGATTTTACGACGGCAGGAAAAATCCTTGGGAAGGTTGCAGGGGCGCGGGAGCTTACTCTGGATGTGCTGAAAGAATGGTGGTACTATTTCTTTCAGTGTACCGAATGCAGGCGCTGCTCGGTGTTTTGCCCCTACGGCATCGACACAGCCGAGATAACTATAATGGCCAGAGAGATATTTAACCTCCTCGGTCTTAACATCGACTGGATAGCGACCCCGATTGCAAACTGCTACAGAACAGGAAACCATCTTGGAATTCAGCCCCATGCTTTCAAGGAGATGATCGAATTCTTTGTAGACGACATAGAGGAAAAGACGGGTGTCAAGGTTGAGCCTTCCTTCAACAAGAAGGGTGCCGATATACTGTTCGTCACTCCCTCCGGGGATGTATTTGCGGATCCGGGCACTTACACTGCCATGGGCTACCTGATGCTTTTCCATTACTTAAAGGAGCAGGGCCTTAATGTTACATGGAGCACATATGCATCAGAGGGCGGAAACTTCGGGTTTTTCACTTCCCATGAAATGATGAAGCGCCTTAATGCAAAGATGTATGCCGAAGCGAAGCGTCTTGGTGTAAAATGGATTCTCGGCGGTGAGTGCGGGCATATGTGGCGTGTCATAAACCAGTATATGGACACAATGAACGGTCCGGCCGATTTTCTTGAAGAGCCGGTTTCTCCGATAACGGGAACGAAATTTACGAATGCAAAATCAACAAAAATGGTTCATTTGTCTGAATTTACGGCCGATCTTATCTATCATAATAAACTGAAAATTGATAAAAGCCGCAATGACAACCTTATAGTTACCTATCATGATTCGTGTAATCCTGCCAGGGGAATGGGTCTTTTTGATGAACCGAGATATGTCATAAATAGCGTATGCAACCATTTCCATGATATGCCGAGAAACACCATCAGAGAACAGACCTTCTGTTGCGGCAGCGGATCGGGTCTTAACGCCGGGGAAGATACGGAGCTGAGGCTGTGTGGCGGTCTTCCGAGGGCCAATGCGGTGAAGCATGTTCATGAAAAATTCGGGGTAAATATGCTGGCCACTATTTGCGCCATCGACAGGGCGGCTCTTCCGCCGCTTATGGATTACTGGGTTCCGGGAGTAGGCGTCACCGGTCTTACCGAGATGGTTGCAAATGCCTTGATAATGCCGGGTGAAGCCGAAAGAACTACCAACCTGCGCGGCGAGCCGCTTTCAGGAATGGAGGAGTAAAATGCCTGAAGAAAAAAAGATATATGATAAAGGTATAGTTATAGCCGGACTCGTAATATTTGCAGTTATTTTCATGTTTCCTTTTTGGTATAATTTAGGGAAAGCCGCCCCGGTTCCGGAGCCTGTACTTACTGATAAGGCTAAAGCCGCAAAAGAGTGTATCGAGCCCAAGTCCTTCATGAAAGCCGGGCACATGCAGATTCTTAATGACTGGAGAAGCTCGGTTGTGCGGGATGAAAACAGAGTTTATGTCAGCAGCAAAGAGAAAGAATTTGATATGAGCCTGTCCAACACATGCTTGGACTGCCATTCAAATAAGGCCGATTTTTGTGATAAATGCCACAATTATGCATCGGTGA
>JAHJRK010000258.1 GCA_018830925.1 Pseudomonadota bacterium | reverse complement strand
TGCAATCCCGGTTATTATTATGACGGCTTATTCCTCTGTTGAAGCGGCTGTTGATGCGATTAAGCAGGGGGCTTATGATTACCTGACAAAACCTCTTGATTTTGATAAATTGAGACTGACAATTGAAAGAGCTATGGAGCATATCCACCTTAAGGCAGAGAACCGCCTTCTCAAGGAAAATTTAGGGATCAGTTTCGACATGCGGAACATAATCGGGCGAAGTCCCGCAATGGTAAAGCTGCTTGAGACAGTTGCCCTCGTTGCTCCGTCAGAAGCCACTGTGCTTATTACAGGCGAATCAGGAACCGGAAAGGAGCTGATAGCAGGCGCGATTCATTTCAACAGCGCAAGAAAAGAGGGGCCTTTTGTGAAAATAAACTGCGCTGCGATTACGGATACCCTTCTTGAGTCGGAACTGTTCGGCCATGAAAAGGGTTCTTTTACCGGGGCGGACAGAAGGAAAGAAGGGCGCTTTATCCAGGCAAACGGGGGTAGTATTCTGCTTGACGAAATCAGCGAAATGCCTCTTTCAATGCAGGTAAAGCTTCTGCGCGTGCTGCAGGAAAGAGAGATAACCCGTGTCGGGGGTGAAAATGCAGTAAAAACGGATGTGAGAGTTATTGCCGCAACAAACAGAGACCTTAAAGAGATGGTCGCATCCTGGGCTTTTCGTGAAGACCTTTATTACCGGCTGAATGTTGTTAATCTGAGGACTCCCGCCCTGCGGGAAAGAAAAGAGGATATTCCGCTTCTTGCAACAAGCTTCCTTGAGATGTTTGCCGAAAGAAACCGTAAGAAGGTTAAAGGCTTTACCCCGGGAGCAATGGACGGGATCGTCAAATACGAGTGGCCGGGAAATGTCCGGGAACTTATGAACGCTGTTGAAAGGGCGGTTGTTCTGGCCCGTTCGGAATACCTGGATGAGGATGATCTGCCTGATGTAATAAAACGTTCCGGAGATAATCAGAGCATTGCCTGGCCCGAAGTCGCGGACATGCCGCTTGAAGAGATAGAAAAAATCTCTATACTGAGAACCTTGGAATTTTTGGGCGGGAACAAGAGTGAAACCGCAAGAAGGCTTGGCATAACGAGAAGGACCCTGCATAAGAAATTAAAGAAGTACGGTGTTATGCCCTGAAAGATTCATCCTTTTCTGCCTGTTGGCTCCTACCCTGTTGATGGTTTGTTTATTGACAGCTATTTTCTACTGTAATATGTTTTCTGAAATTTAAAATTATTTATGTATTTTTAATACGTCAATTGGTATGGATAATTTATCTTCGGCTCCGCAAAAATTGATATTGCCTCTATTTAGAGAAATACAGGAGACAACATTATGTCAACGGTTATGGAAAAGGAAAAAGCGCACAGACTCATTGATCGGATGCCCCCACATGCTACATGGGATGATCTGATGCGCGAAATTTACGTCCGGGAGACGATTGAGCGTGGGTTGGCCGACAGCAAGGCAGGCCGGACCAAGGACGTAAAAGAAGTTCGTGCGAAGTACGGCTTGTCAGAATGAAAGTCCACTGGACTGATACAGCCGAGGGACATCTGGATGCCATCTACGCCTATATTGCCCTGGATTCGCTGGAGTACGCAAAGCGTATGGTTGACCGCCTTACCCGAAGATCCCAGCAGATTGCTGAGCACCCCTTCTCAGGCCGAAGGGTTCCTGAATACAATATCGACCAGATTCGCGAAGTCATTGAAGGTCCCTACCGCATTATTTACCACATTAAACCAGATCAGGTTGACGTCGTGGCGGTGATCCACGGGGCCATGGATGTTCTCCGTTCATCAGAGCAAAAAGATGAATGAGCCGAAGTCAATTCAGGCGACAGGAAGAAGCGCGGAAATGAGCCGAGAAAATATGAAAACCCCGGCGGCTCGGTTTAAACAGAAGAATCCTTCATAAGAAACTGAAAAAATACGGGGTAATGCCTTGAAATATTCATTCTTTTCCGCCTGTTAAATTCCTCTCCCAGCAGGTCTTTTCGGTGCTCAAAGAGTAATGATGATATCACAGAACCCGCCTCACCTGATCCGTAAGTTTATTCTTGATTTCCATGGTAACAACCAATATCCTTAAAACATTGAAAATTCGAATGTGTTTTCCGTATTGCAACGTTAATATAACAATATATGGAAATATTTTCCATCGTATATAGGCAATAGATGGAAAGTTTTCCACTTATTAACACTGTTGGGCATAGAAACAGTAAGGATACACAAATACGATGACTGATTACGTTTGGAAACATCTGCCTTCTGCCATTTACTTGGATACCAACGCTTTGCGCACGGCAGGTCCAACGCTCGACGCCTCATGGATTAACGAGCTTTTATCTATCACGAATGAATATGGCATCAGTGTGTGCATATCTGAACTCGTACTTTCTGAGTGGTGTGAACACATTATGGTAGTGTTAGAGGGCAAACGGCAGAAACTGTTATCATCAATAACCTTGCTGAGACACTATGGCGTTTCCGTACCGGACATCAGGCTAAACGAGATTTCCCTACCGCGAAACTCTCAACTTGTCAGCGTGGTGTCGGGCATGATGAAAGCCGCAGGTTTCACCGTAATAACCAATTGGGACGCTCCACTGTCTCGTTTGTTGAATGAAGCCGTAACAAAAAGGCCACCCTTTGACCAAGGCGGCAAGGGCCTGTGCGATGCGGTTATTCTCGAAAGCTACGCTGAACATGCGAGAGAGAACTTCACTAAGTCGAGAGTGCTGGTCATTAGTAATGACGGCGCTGTGAAGCGTTCGGCAGAAAGATTCATGGATCGGGAAATCGCAGTTGATTTTGTAAGCGAGACAGAAATTGTTGCAAAACTCAAATCCTTGCTCAGCGATGAATCGTCGGCATACTTAGAGGCCAAGAAATCAAAGCTGACAGCCTTCATGCAAGCTCATGAGCCGGAAATCCTGGACTACATTAGAAAGACCCCGGTGGAAATTACCGATTGGACTATCAACCCACCATCCGCGGAGCTGTATGATCGTATTATTGGCACAGTCGAAAGCATTCTTTCGGTTAGACCGGTAAAGATAACAAATGTCATCGGCGGCGCTCCAACGTACGGAGAAGAGCCGGCGAAGAACCGATATCCCGTCAGAATATCAGTAGAAATCGAATTAGAGATAGTTGTCACCGAGCCCGGTTTCGGGCTTGGACTTCTTGGGCCACAGGCAAGGGCTGTTGTACAGCCTGACCTTCTCGACAGTACATCGCCGGTCACGCTCGAGAAAAAGACTTACAACTGGAAACCCCGAGAAATAGTTAAGACAGTCACGAGAGTCTTGACTGTGGTCGCAACAATAGACGCCCAGAAAGAAAAGGACGATATCTTCGATGATCTGAGGATTGACAAGGTATTTTGAGTAACGCTAAAATGCTCAACCAGCGGCTGCAGCGGATCGTGTCAAAAAACGGCCACTCCCGCTGAGCCGTACGTTATGAGTCAACAGAATCGAGGGTAAACATATAATATGGTATGGACTTATTTAGTAGTAGCCGGTTTGTTTGAATGTTGTTGGGCAATCGGTCTCAAATATACGGATGGGTTTACTAAACTCATTCCGTCACTTCTCACTGTATCGGCTATGGCAATTAGTTTTTTATTACTGTCTGTCGCCATGAAAACAATTCCAGTGGGCACAGCCTATGCGGTCTGGACAGGGATTGGGGCCATCGGGGTTGCGATTATGGGCATGGTACTGTTCGGCGAATCACGGGATATTCTGAGAATAATCTGTTTGTTATTAATCGTAGCTGGAATAGTTGGCCTTAAATTGGTTTCTTCATCGCAAGGGGCCTCATAACCATGCCTTCCAGCGGACGCAAAAAGCCGCGCCGCTGAAGGCCACGATAAGTGAGGCCGTTCGCTGGCGCTCACTTGGCCTTCGGCCATCTCACTTATCGGCGGCTGTTGAGTTACACTCGAACAGCCGCCGTTATGAACTTAATCATGTTTTATAAGGAAATTATCGATTGAGTCTTTTCGTTAACGAGTCTGAAATGCATCAATGGCTTCGCAAGGAGCTTGAAGATTGTTCTGGATTGGCTGATTTGATAACCAACACAGAATATATTGATGATTATAAGCCATCTTCTCTGGAAGAACACCGAGTCCTTGATAGCTTTAATACATGTTTATCTGCACTTTATATAACTGATGTAATTTCTGATAATGAGAACATCTCATTGCATAATACAGGCTCTTTGAAACCAGATTTTCTCCTATATTCTGCCGAATCAGAAGGTATAGTGGTCGTTGAACTAAAAAATTTATCGGGTCCAACTCGTCAAGCCGGTACTGAATTAGGTGCATACTCATGTGAAATTAGAACATATCTTCCATTTTTATCAGATGGAGACTTATTCAGTGTCGTTATTTCCACATCTTGGCCCACCCTATTGCGACATTATATTTTTCATGAAATTTTTTGGCAGAACAAAAACATTATTTGTCTTCAGCCGGTCAAGCTAAACGATAGTATTAAGCTTGAGATAAAAAAAATACCCGAGCTATTAGAAGCGGATACCGCGACTCGTATATCTGATAAACACATAACTGGATATCAACTATGTTTATATGATTATGGCTTGTATAAAGAAAATCCAGATAAAAATCGTCTTGATAAATATATTCCACAGATGAAAGCAGCGCTTTCAATTATGTCAACAGAAGGTAATAGACAAAATGGGCATGGTTTTGCGTTTTTATGGAGAGACCTTTGGGAACGTAGTTTAGCTCCATACAGTATATCAATATTTAACTTCGGGCCCTTCCAATCAATAGAAAGGTTTTTTCACAACTCGGAAAGCCTTGTAGATATTACTGAGATGCAAAAACGATTTATCAACCTCATTCAGGAGCAAGACCCATCTGGCCATGGGAATTCATTGTCTAAAATTACCTCTTCGGGTGAAAGATTTTTAAAAAACATATGCGAACCTAGACCAGAAGGATTTACAAATTGGCTGGCTCTTAAAGAGATAATGCTTAGCCGTGCACAACTATTAGGATTTCAAGGTTGGGGATTGTTCGGGCATCTTTTTAATGAGCGCTTGATAGAAGAATATTCTTCAGGGAATATAAATGTTTCTAACACCGATCCCGGCATCGGCTTACAGGTTGTAAATGACCTTGTTGATCCAGACTACGAATTTATTGATCTATCTCATATAGAAATTGACTGGGATTCAACTAAAGATTAAAAACGTTCATAACAATTCACTGGTGCGGACGCGAAAAAAACGCGCCGCACAGTTCAACCGTTATCCAAAAGAGGCGAGGTGGTAGAAACATGCAGGGTTTTGTCTGCTTTCGTAAAAAGCATTCCGAAAAGAAGGATGGACTTGCGGCGGGGCGAAGGATTCTGAACGATCGCCGAACATGTCAGCCCTTTGGCTCAAGTGCAGTCCATGTTGTTGGAGCGATTTCAACGATTCATGAATGAGGATCCCCCGGAGTTTGTTCCATACATTCCGGGGGATGGCAAGGACGAACCGGATACCCCTCCTCGTTTGGATATGACCGTCGCACTTGTTTTATGCCTTGAGGTTCTGGGAGAAAGGAGGGCAAATGATAAAAACGAGCACGGTCAATATCAGATGTTCAGCCTGCGGGACAAAGAACAGGATTCCGTCGGACAAGTCAGGTGTAACCGCAAGATGCGGCAAGTGCTCGGCCTTGCTTGACATAAACGATCTTTTCGGTAAAAGGCCTTTGGTCGTTACGGACAATAATTTCAGCGAAAAGGTACTGAAATCTCCAATTCCTGTTCTTCTTGACTGCTGGGCTCCGTGGTGCGGACCATGCAGGATGGTAGGGCCTGTTATGGATGAGATTGCAGAAGAGTATTCCGGAAGGGTTAGAATATGCAAACTGAACGTTGATGAGAATCCGCTAACTTCCGCAAAATATAGTATCGCCAGCATCCCAACCATGCTTATCTTTGACAGGGCGGAACTGAAAGATACACTTGTCGGAGCCCTTCCGAAACAGCAGATAATCAATAAAATATCGGGTTTCCTTTTATAGCTTTACATATGAAAGCCTTGGAAGAAAAAGATTTGAAAGTTGCAAGGAAAATAGAAGAGGTGTTTCAACGCGGCTTCAGCCTTGACAGTAAGGTTTTGCATTACATTGATTCAACTTTTTCAAACCCTTCGGCAGCAGGGATCAATGAAATATTGAGCGGGTCCGGATTCGAAAGAGAGTCACTTTTAAGACTGATATTTTCTCCCGATGAATCAATACAGTTTCACCTCGAAGAATTTCTTGAACAGGCTGATATCAGGGAAGAAGACGTGGACAGGATTACCGGGTATTTATCCGCTCGTGGAATTCAAAGCAAAATCATATTTCCTGATGAAAGAGGGACTGTAAAGGTGCAGGTGCCCGCCGCGGTTTTGTGTGAATTTATAGATCGCCTCAATATGTCCGTAAAACTTCATGATAAGCTTGCCGAAGCCGTTAAATTTATTGCCGGCGTAAGATCGAGGACTCTTGCAAAGGTTAAAATCCGGAATGCCCGGAGAGAGTTTGCGGGAACGAGGCTCGAATTTCTCTGTCTTATTTTTGAAAAGATGGGTTTT
>JAHJRK010000002.1 GCA_018830925.1 Pseudomonadota bacterium | reverse complement strand
GACCCGGTTTTTTGATCTGTCATCTCCGCTCACGGCGACAACCGAAGGCTCATTTAAAACTATCCCTTTACCTCTCACGTAAATGAGTGTATTCGCAGTGCCAAGGTCAATCGCAAGATCACTTGAAAATGCGCCTAAAATTCCATCTAAAAAAAGATTCATACTGCCTCGATATATATCAATAAATTATTAATTTTTAATAAATTGCAAAAATCCCCAAAAAACAATACGCACATATCAGATGATTCGCTACCAGAAATATATTTTCATTACAAGGGGAATCTATCTGTTTATATAATTATTTTTCTCTGAAACAGACCTCATTAAAACGTCCTGAACCGAAACAGAGAGCGAATTAAAAATAGACGCTATTCCCTACGGTCGAATCCGCCTCAGGCGGAATGAGGCGGATTGAGGCAGGGAGGTTCAATCAATATCAAAACCTGCTTTACGTAAATTTTTTTGACAACCATCAAACCGGACCGGAAAACGCGCTTCCGTCAAATCTCAATGATTCCCCTTTCCGCAAGATTTTCCATTACAATATCGTGCAAAGCCGGTCTGAACTCTTTTATTTTCACATTCTCCCTTGAAGGATGAACGCGATTGGTGAACAATATAATAATTACGAGGTTGTCGAGATCCATCCAGAATGATGTTCCCGTAAAACCAAGGTGTCCGACACTGTTGCGGGAAAAATGAATCCCTGAGCTTGATCCGGATGAAGATGGAGCGTCAAAGCCCAGGGTGCGGCCTGCTCCTTCCCTGCGCCTTAAAAAATGATTTGCCAGTTTTCCGCCAATTACAGCCTTTTTCGATATTCCATGAAAAGAAAAGAGCAGCTCAGACAATAACAGGTTCGTATCACTGACTGTTCCGAAAAGGCCGGCATGCCCTTCGATTCCACCCATCACATATGCATTCTCATCATGAACCACCCCTTCGAGCAGAATATTCCGCCAGGGGCAGATTTCCGTGGCCGCAAATGATCCGTTGAGCTCTTTCCCGCTTCTTTCCTTATCGTTAAGATCAACAAAAAATATTTTTTCAAGGCCCAGGGGTTTGTATATATTGTCATAAACAAAATGGTCGAGGCTACCGCCGGAAACGGATTCAACCACCCATTTTAAAAACATGAATCCGAGGTCGCTGTATAAAACATTTTCACCCGGCCGGCATAAGAGGGGTTCTTTAACTAGCAATTTCCTTAAAGCGGATTCTCTTTCGTTTTTCGGGAGATCACGAAGGGTTAAATAATATGGACGGTAATCGGGAAGTCCCGAGTCATGTAAAAGCAGATTCATTATCCTGATTCCGCTTTTTTCCGTCTTCCCGATCTGCGGGATGACCGATCCCAATTTATCCTCAACTCCAAGCTTGCCTTCCTGAACAAGTTTCATGACGGCAAGCGTTGTTGCGAGTGGTTTTGTTAATGAAGCAAGGTCAAACACCGTATCCCTTGTCATCTTTTTTCCGGAAAGCTTGTTTGCCAATCCGTATGCATCAAAAAAAAGGACTTTGCCTTTAATAGAGACAAGAAGCACTCCGCCCGGAAAAACATTATCCGAGAGAGCATCAGTCATGGCATTTTTAATTTTTTCCATAAATACAGAAAATTTTCCTTTATCACATGTGAGACTTTTGCATAACACCTCATTCTGCATGATTTCAGGTGGCCGGCCACTCGAAAGAAAGAAGTTTGCCGCCTGAATCAAGAGTTGCCTTCAGGCCAAAAGGAATCGTAATATTTTCCTTTCCATGCCCGGCAGCAAAACCTGCGAGGACAGGTATGTCAAATTTTTCAAACAGGCCGGTCGCAATTTTATTTATCTCTCTTACAGATCCGCAGTCTGTAAATGAGCCGAGCACCAAGCCTGCTATACTGTTAAAACACCCTGCCGTTTTCATATGGGTAAGCATTCTGTCTATCCTGTATACCGCCTCTCCTTTTTCTTCAATAAAAAGTATGCTGCCCTTCAGATTCGGGAAATAGGGCGTGCCGGTAAGATGACACAGCGTCGACAAATTGCCTCCCAGCAGAATACCGGATCCGATTCCAGGTTTTAAACTCGTTCCTTTTTTAGAGAAAATTTCAAAATCTAACTGTGAAGTAAGAGCCGAAAAAATTGCGTGTTTTGTTCTTTTAGAGGCGCTGCCGAGTTCAGTAGCCATCGGGCCATGAAAAGATATCAGCCGGCATTTTTTAAAAAGAGCGGACAGAATAGCCGTAACATCACTATACCCGACAAATATTTTCGGATTATCTAAAATATTCTCATAATCGAGTAAAGAAAGTATCTTCAACGAGCCGAAGCCGCCTCTGGCGCATACAATAGCTTTGATATTCTTTTTGGAAAAGAG
>JAHJRK010000027.1 GCA_018830925.1 Pseudomonadota bacterium | reverse complement strand
TCGAGCAGTGCGTCCAGGCGCTCGCGAGCGGTGAGCTTGCCACCTTCATGCTGCTTTTGGATACGCGCGGCTCCCCCTCCTTCCAAGGCTCGCCGGTTGCGCTCTTCCAACTCTTTCAACAATTCTTTGTTCTCCATGGACATTCCTTTCTATGCTTCATGATCGCCCAGTCGCTAAAGGCGGCCTGGGTTCAACGGTAACAATTACCTTTGCTGGCGCAGATTTGCAAGTGCGCATCCAGTTAAAGCTTTGATAATAACTTACTTTTTGAGCTTAAAAGTATAGAATAGCAATGCTTGTATGTCAATTAAAAACTGACTACAAAATATGATTAAGATCATTGATACGGGATATGATGGACGCTTTTTTCACATTGAATTAACAATCTGAATGTTGTACGATATTTGGGTGACGGTGACGTGCCAAGAAAAGCAAGCATTGATGCATCGAAGGCTCTTCAGCATATCTTTTTCCGGGAAATCAGATGTTATGGACAACTATTAATATACTTGTCTAATTATTGTTACGAGTCAGATTTAAGCCTTCGATCGATATCAATTCCCGGAGATAATTCAAAAGGTGATAAAATAGGAAGATCTTTTACTTGCGTCCTTCTTCGTAGCCTTTTTCAAACTTTTCAGTATCTTTCTCGATCTTTTTTACGACATTTTCAGTTTTTTTAACGGCCTTACCGGTTGCTTTTCCGGCACTGTAACATGCGGGCAAACATAAAAGTGATAAAGCGACAATTACCAGTAATAATTTGTTAACCATATCATTCCTTTTCAATTGTTATTTTATGATCTCCTTTTTGATATTCTTCTCAAATCAAACTCTCTGCTGCTCCATCAGATTTCGGATTTCGCTTTTATATAAAATATTTTGATGATATAATCAAGATTAGATTACAGTGATAGAAGTTGTCACAATATGGTTTCCTGATAGACACATAATTTATGGTTCCGAAAAAAATAGTTTTTATAAAAAGGAGAAAATAATCATGAAAAAATCCTGTAAAATTCTGTTTTGCTTAACGGTGATTTTTTTTCTTTCAACAGGTGCTGCCCTGGCCGACAAATCTGAGGTAACAATCATAGCTCCCGATTCAACGGCAAAAGGCACAGAGATTACAATAAAGTTAAATGTGGCCCACCACGGGAACAACATGTTTCATTATACCAAATGGGCATACATAAAGATAAACGGGAAAGAAATTGCACGGTGGGATTTTTCGGCAACAAATACACCCGAATCGGAAAATTTCACAAAAGAAATAAAATATACGGTAAATGAGCCTGCTCAGATAGAAGCTGAAGCAAACTGCAATATTCACGGAAGCGCCGGAATCGCAAAAGCCTCAGTTGGCATAAAATGATGATGGTATAAGGTCAACAGCAATTGACTAAACTTGATGAATTAAGGATTAAAGGACAGCCTTTTGTTACACTCGAACAATAGAATCCCGGAATCCTTGAACCCTTGCAAGGAGTATGTTTATGACTATCGGAGGCGTTTCAATTATTCTTATTGGTGGACTGCTTAATCTAATGCTGCTGTTGTTCCAGCTTTTTTCCGGCCTTCATTATATCAAGGTTCCTTTAGGAGTACATAAGAAAACAGGTATCACGCTTGTTATTACAGCATTTATCCATGGGATACTAGGCATAATCAGCAATTTGTAAAGATTAGACCATTACATAACATCAGATTCAAAGCCACGTCGGGTAAGGCTCGATATGGCTCTTATGCTTGATTTTAAGCTCTCTATTCGAAAAGGAGCTTTGCGGCGTTAATCCCGCATATTTTTTTAATATCTTTCTTTTTAAGCCCTGTTTGGTCTATCTCTGCAAAATACCTTGAAGGTTTCAGGAGGGGGAAATCGCTTCCGAAAAGGATCTTGTCTGCGCCGATGATATCTTTTGCCTGTCGGTAAATCTGTGGATCATATAGAAACGGTGATGCGGCCGTGTCAAAATAGATGTTTTTCATGCTCTCTTTAACTTCTTTTTTCAAAAGATTAAAGAAGAAAAGTCCTCCACCCCAGTGGGCAAGCACAATTTTATTATCCGGATATTTTTTTACGAGATTGTATATCTGAAAAAGGGTATTCGGGGTTTTGCCGGGGTAATTGTGGCCTACAGGTTCGTTTGTGTGGATTAATGCGGGGATGCCTTTTTCCCTGCAAATATCCATTATGGGATTTAAGCTCTTTATAGATTCTTCGTCTATGCCTGAATTGTAAAAGCCAAGCTCTCCGACGCCCGACAATCCGCCTTCAAGGCATCTTTCGGTCTCCTTTCCAGCCGCCATGCTGGCCGGGTCAAAACATGCAAATCCAATAAGGCGATCGGAATATTTTTGAACGGAATCCATTATGTAATCGTTATGCATTACAAAGATATCTTCATTTCGCCAGGGAAAACCGAAAATGACCGATTTATCTATACTGCTTTCATCCATGACCTCTATCAGTCTTTCAGCTCCAACTATTTTTGATTTGGGAGATGTGTAAAGGAGTTTAAAAGCCGGTTCAGAGGTAAAATATTTTCCCCTGTTTTCAGATACCTTTGCCGGAAAAATATGCGTATGAAAATCTATGATCACCTTTAAGCCTCCTTTCTCAAGTGTATGAATTCAATATATGCCGGCTTTGTAAAAATCCAATTTCAGACGGCAAAGTAAAAAGCTCCATATGCAAGGCGTGCGAATTCTGAGGAATGAGGCGTACATGTTAGTACGCCGCAATGACGAAGAATGAAGCACAACGCCGCAGAGGGACTTTTTACAAAGCCGTCATTCGTGTCTGATATTATGGGAGCGAAGAACCTCGCACCCTTCATTCCATTTTTCAGCGATTCTTACAATATCTTTTCTTAACTCCATGTGCGCCGTTTTACACGAACCCGGTATTTCTCCCCTTAACTGCGTGCTTGAATTTTCAACAAGCTGTATCAGTTCGGTTGCTATTATTGAATTTACTTTTAAAATATCTTTCAAGATATCGAGTATTTCAAGCTGATTTTCATCCATATAAACCTCCTTGAAAAATGACGGCTTCGTAAAAGTCATTCTACTGTGTTGCACTTCATCCCCGCCCTGTTGAATTCTCGCTGCGCGAGACGGCAGAGCCGATTCAACAGGGTGAATCTTTGCAGCGTACAAGTAAGTACGCTGCATTCCTCAAGATTCGTGCGCCTTGCATAATGTCCGCCTCAGGCGGATTACTTTGTCGTCTGAATTTCGACTTTTTACGAGTCTATAAAAATAAGCAGGATAAAACAAGATATTGACTGAAAAAGTTAATATTATTATATGAGGTAATTTCAAAAGTCTCGAATTGAGCGAATTATTCTTAAAAAAACAGCCTTAATACTAAATAACATATTGATTTAAAAAAGAAAGTGCTCTATTATCTTCTTAGATTTGCCAAACCAAGAAAG
>JAHJRK010000257.1 GCA_018830925.1 Pseudomonadota bacterium | reverse complement strand
TTCCATCAGGAATAAAGGCTACGTCAACACCCTCTTTTTTAAGCAGTTCCAAATCTCTTTCGATATTTCTCGGATATGTTGCCAGATCTTCATTAGGGCCGAACTGGGCGGGATTGACGAAGATGCTTACCACGAGTATATTGGCCAGTTCACGTCCTTTTTTCATGAGAGAAAGGTGTCCTTCATGCAGAAAGCCCATTGTTGGTACAAACGCAACAGTCTTTCCTTCTTGCCGCGACAGATCGGAATACCTTTGCATCTCTTTGATTGTGTTGATTATTTTTATGTTTCTCACCCGTCCTGAAAAGTTTTCAAAGTGTTGTCAGAAATAGTCATATTTGATGGACCCGTAAAAAGTCAAAATATGCTCACTCAATGAGCTTTTTGGGGATTTTCAAATCACTTCGCTAAATCATCCGCCTAAGGCGGATAATTTTTAACGCTCTGTAATTTAAAAATCTATTTCCCAAAAATCTCAAATCCGTTCGCATATGACTTTTTACGGGTCCATCATATTTGATTGCTTCTTAAAAAGTCATTCTCTCTGCCGCAACTGAAGTTTTTTGTCGCACAAGAAATCCCGCAGATTAATGCCGAGATCGCACAAAAATACCATTTCCAGATGGTCACTATTCTAAGACAATGAGCAAGGAATGTCAATGAAAGCAAGGAGATTTTATAGCATGTAATCTGCTGATATCGGAGTAATGGATGGTTATTATATTTATCTTTTCAGCCTTTTTTCCCCGCAGTAAATAAAAAGCCCGGCATCTCTCGCAAGACACGCGATTGTCATGTTGATTTCTGAGGCGAGTTTTACAGCCAGTTCAGTTGGCCGGGATGTGGCGAGTAAAACAGGAATATTTGCTTTTGCCGCTTTCTGGACGAGTTCGAAACTTACCCTCGAAGAAAGAACCAGTAAGGATGCCTGTGAAAGTTTGTTGCCGAGAAATAATTTGCCGATAGCCTTATCAAGTGCGTTGTGGCGGCCAACATCTTCGGCTACCGATAATAGTTCGCATTCAGACGAAAAGATTGCCGCTGCATGGGATGCATGTGTTTCTTTTCTCAAAGGCTGGTGATCCGAAAGCGATTCAAGACAATTAAGGGCTTTATTAATATCTATTGATATATCGTCAGAAAGTGGCCTGATGGTCTGGTAAAGGTCTTCTATCAGTTCCTTGCCACATAAACCGCAGCTTGTCTGGCTGACAAAACCCCGTCTTTCAAGAAGTTCAAAAACAATTTCTCTTCTGGAAGGAGTAAGTGTCACTGTAACAACATTAGAATCGGTTCCATCACAAAAACCAATGGATATGAAATCATCCGGAGAATCGATAATTCCTTCTCCAAGGCAGAAACCTGCAACATGGGCTATTTCATCACCGGGTGTCCGCATAACAACAGAATAGGGTTTTCCCTGTATGCGGATAGACAAGGGTTCTTCTCCTAACAAAAAATGGTTAACAGGAACGTCTATATTATTTTTCCAGTGAATTAAAATGGTTTCAGGCAGAACAAAGAAGATTTTATCTCCGGAATGGATGATTCCTCCTTCAAGCACTTTGGCGAATACACCTTCTCTCGGCATTATGCAGTCTCCTGCCTGGTAAAAAATAGCGCATTTTTGTTTGCACTCTTTTCCAATCTGGGTGATTTCGACAATGGCTTTATCTCCAAGCCTGAGTTTGGTTCCGACAGGAATGTTTATCCAGTCTATTCCGGTTGTTGCAATGTTTTCTGCAAAATCGCCGAATGTGACATCAAGCCCACGGTTTCGGGCTTTTTCTATGCTTTCCGATGCAAGAAAACATACCTGCCTGTGCCATTTGCCTGCGTGAGCGTCACCTTTTATTCCATGATCCGCTATAAGCTCGGCTTCCTGCACGCTGATTTTTTTTGTACCTTTTTTCCTGCTGGTTGCAATCGATACTATTTTCATAATAAATTCGAGGTTATAAACATTTTAGAAGTTCTAACAAACAGTCATTCCATTCACTGGAACCCCTGAACCCTTGACCCCTTGAATCCTCATTGGATCACCGACTCTTTTTTCAGGTGATCCTTATAGACTGTTTGTGCATGTACATGCATCAGGTGTTCTATACTCCCTGATGATGGCATTTACAAGCAGTATGATAAATATCATTGCGGCAATTATTTCTACCTGTAACGGAATCAATTCCGCTGTTTTGCCGATAGATGCTTTTGCAGAAATATTGAGACCTTTATAAAGTAAATCCGTCAAAAAACCAAATAAAAGGGCACATCCTGAAATAGAAAAAAGATATATCAAAAGGGCTTTTTCCCCAAGCATTTTATACACCATGCTAAGGGATGCTATATTTGTTGCCGGTCCGACAAGCAGGAAAACAAGCGCTGCTCCCGGGTTAAGACCTTTTAAAACAAGCGCGGCGGCTATAGGGGTTGAGGAGGTGGCGCAGACATACATAGGAATGCCGCTAATCAGCATTACAAACATGGCAAGAAAGTCATTTCCTAAATAGGATTCAATCATATTATCAGGTACTAAATATGATATTAAGCCTGCAATCAATAAACCGATTACAAACCATTTCCCGATATCTCCGAGAAGATCTATAAAGGCATATTTCAAACCGCCGTATATTCTTGAAGATTTAATGAACCCCAAATTTTGTTTTGGAAAAGATGTTGTTTTGCTGCAGCAGATATCTTGAGTTGCACTTAACGGCAATTCATTTGATGCTCCCGGTTTTCCGATGAAATTTTCCAACAATCCCGCAGTAACTGCCGAAATGAATGCAACCACAGGACGTATGATTGCCATCAAAGGATCCATCAGCGCATAAGTCAAGGGTATTGAATCGACTCCTGTTTCAGGTGTTGATATTAAAAATGAGAGAGTTGCGCCGTTGTTTGCACCTTGCTTTTTCAAACCGGTTGCCACAGGGACGACTCCACAGGAACAAAGAGGTATCGGGATTCCGATAAGAGCCGATAAAAAGACCGGGCGAACCTTACCTTTTCCAAGATAACGTCCGATCGTCTCAGTTTTGGAATATGCGTAAATAAATCCGGCGCAAAATAACCCGAAAAGCATGTATATTGAAGAATCAAGAAACATATCCCAGGAAGATCCGAGTATACTAAGTATGGCAGTCATAATAATAATCCTTTAGTACATGGTAACAAACTTGTATTCCGATACATGGTCCATGCTCTGTTTTATAATGGAGCTGACATGTTCATCAGCAAGCCTGTAATAGACTATTTTTCCTTCTTTCCGGAATTTGACAATTTTTAACATCCGAAGTATTTTCAACTGGTGTGAAGTCGCCGATTCGGATAAATTACAGACAGCGGCAATATCACATACGCAAAGCTCGCAGGCTGAAAGAGCAAAAACAATCTTTAGTCTTGTTTGGTCGCCAAGAGCTTTAAATATTTCAGCAAGAGGACCGAGGATATAGGGTTTCGGCAACAGATCCGAAGCAATCCTGACCTTTTCAACATGTATTATCTTTTCCTGACAGAAATCCATTTCTACCTCCAAATGTATGAACATCTGTTCATATGTCAAGTTATTAATCATTTGTCAACTGTGATTTTTATTTCTGCCCGGAACTTGTTTATTGTAAAAATATTCAATGTATTAGAGGTTGTACGATTAATTGCATTGATTTTCATACGGCTGGATAATGTGTTCAATATCCATGGTATTCGAGATAAATTGGTCCGGATAAAGGCTTCTGAAACCGAATTCCAGCACCAGTTTCAGAGTGCAGGGGATCGGGATACCTTACAACGTGCATTAATTTTGGCATGCTCACACCCCTCGGAAGCTGTTGCCCGATAGGATGCCCTGATCGCAACATTAATTTAAATCCGTAAAATAACAGGATATACCGCTTGACAATGGTTCATCGAATGGTATAAAGGTTGTTTCGTAACCGGTCCGCTTTTTAACGAACCGATGCGCATATCGGACGATATTGATTCCCCAAAGCGGTGTGGCGGGAGGTGATCTGAATGCCCCAGATATTTGACAACATCGAGAAGCATCTATTGACGGCTCTGTCTGCGGCGATGGGGTTGTCAGAGAGGGCTGATTTTTGCGTGGGCTACTTTAATCTGCGGGGCTGGCGGCAAGTTGATGCCTTCGTTGAAAAATGGGCCGGCGGCGACGGCCAATGTTGCAGGCTTCTGGTCGGCATGCAGCAGATGCCCCAGGACCAGCTCCGATCGGCAATGGGTCTCTTGAAGATCGATGATCAAATAGATCAGTCAACGGCCGTCGTTCTGAAGCGAAGGCTCGCACAGGACTTCCGGGACCAGCTCATGGTCGGTCTTCCAACCAATGAAGATGAAGCGGGTCTTCGCCGACTCGCCCTCCAAATTACCACCGGCAAGCTCGTGGTCAAACTGTTTCTCCGGCACCCGCTCCACGCCAAGCTGTACCTACTTTTCCGCCAGGACCCGCTCAATCCCAAGATCGGCTACTTGGGAAGCAGCAACCTCACGCTCGCCGGCCTGTCAAAACAGGGAGAGCTGAATGTTGATGTGCTCGATCACGATGCCTGCGATAAACTGGCCAGGTGGTTCGAGGATCGCTGGAGCGACCGGTTTTGCATGGATATCTCCAAAGAACTGGTCGAGATCATTAACAATAGCTGGGCGCGTCCGGAGCCGATTCCGCCCTACCATATCTATATCAAGATGGCCTTTCACCAGTCACAGGAGGCCAGATCCGGTCTTACTGAATTTCGGATTCCCAGCGATTTTGGCAATAAACTATTCGAATTCCAGATCGCTGCCGTCAAGATCGCCGCCCATCATCTCAACAAGCGCGGCGGCGTCGTGATCGGCGACGTGGTCGGGCTTGGCAAAACGCTTATGGCCACAGCTCTCGCGCGTATTTTCGAGGATGATCACGGGGTCGAGACGCTCATCATCTGCCCAAAGAACCTGGTCAGGATGTGGGAGGATTACCGGCAGCAATACCGCCTGCGCGCCACGGTTTTATCAATTACCCAGGCACAGCGCAAACTCCCCGACCTGCGCCGCTTCCGACTGGTGGTGATCGACGAAAGCCATAACCTTCGCAACCGCGAGGGGAGCCGATATCGGGCCATTGCCGAGTATATCAGCGCCAACGACAGCCGTGTCATCCTGCTGTCAGCCACGCCGTATAACAAGACCTATCTCGACCTGTCCAACCAGCTTCGATTGTTCATCGACGAGCACAAAGACATCGGCATCCGACCGGAAAAGTTCATACGCGAAAAGAGCGAGAACGAACTGCTGCGAATGCAGATTCCTGTCCGTTCGCTGGCGGCTTTCGAGAAAAGCACCCATGCCGACGATTGGCGGGACCTGATGCGTCTATATCTGGTTCGCCGCACACGCAGCTTTATCCAGGAAAATTATGCCAAATATGATCCCGATCGTAAGCGGAAATATTTGGAGTTCGCCGACGGGTCACGATCATATTTTCCGGATCGGGTTCCCAGAACGGTGCCGTTCACCATCAATGACAAAGACCCGAATGATCCTTATGCGCGGCTCTTTTCGGATGATGTGGTTCGTGCGGTCAACGATCTGACGTTGCCCCGCTATGGCTTGGGCAATTACCAGAAGCCATCGCCTCACAAACCGCCCACACCGGAAGAAGCCAGGGTGCTGGCTGATCTGTCACGGGCCGGCACCCGTCTCAAGGGTTTCTGCCGCATCAACCTCTTTAAGCGACTTGAGAGCAGCGGTCATGCCTTTATCCTGTCCGTGGAGCGTCACATCCTGAGAAACTTTATCTTCCTGCATGCCATTGAAAAAGAATTACCCCTTCCTATCGGCACCCAGGACATCGGCCTGCTTGACACCTGGGCAAACGATCAGGACAGCGAGCTGTGGGAACCGGCAATTGAAAACGATGACAACGGCGAAGCCGGCGATCCTTCCGGACGTTTGATGCAGGCCTTGACCGAGAAAGATTTCCGGGATCGGGCGGCCGAGGTTTACAACACCTACTTTGCCCATTTCAGGCGACGCTTCAAATGGCTGCAGCCGGAGCTGTTTGATGATGCGCTGAGAAAGGATCTGAAAAACGACGCCAGCGCGCTCATGGCGGTCCTCGAGCGTGCCGAAGCGTGGGATGCCGAAAGGGACACCAAGCTCCAGGCCCTTCTTTCTCTGCTCACCCGACGTCATCCAATGAACAAGGTGCTGGTATTTTCGCAGTTTGCCGACACGGTTGACTACCTTGAAACGCAATTGAAGGCGCGCGGCATATCCTCCCTGGCCGGTGTCACAGGCAATACGGAAGACCCGACGGGCATGGCCTACCGCTTCAGCCCGGTGAGCAATGACAGGCGCAAGCAAGTCAAGCCGGAAGACGAGCTGCGTATCGTGCTGGCCACGGACGTGCTCAGCGAAGGGCAGAATCTTCAGGACTGCGCCGTCATCGTCAACTACGACCTGCCGTGGGCCATCATCAGGCTGATCCAGCGCGCCGGCCGCGTGGACCGCATCGGCCAGCAGGCCGACACAATTCTCTGCTACTCCTTTCTGCCCGCCGATGGGGTGGAACGGATCATCCGACTTCGCGCACGCGTTAGCCGGCGATTGCAAGAGAACGCCGAGGTAGTCGGCACCGACGAAACCTTTTTCGAAGACCAGGATGACGATCAGGCTGTACGCGACCTTTTCACCGAAAAAGCCGGCATCTTCGACGGAGAGGAAGACACCGAGGTGGACCTGGCCTCCTACGCCTACCAGATCTGGAAAAACGCCATCGACAGAAAACCCGATCTGGAAAAGACCATTCCTGCGATGCCCAACGTCGTCTATTCAACGAAACAGCACAAAAAGACCGGCGATCAGCCCGAGGGTGCGCTGGTGTATCTGCGCACCGCCGAAGGAAATGACGCCCTGGCCTGGATAGACAAAGAGGGCAACAGCGTCACGGAGTCGCAGTATGCCATCCTGAAAGCCGCTGAGTGCGGCCCCGAAACGGCTCCCCTGCCACGTCATGACCGCCATCACGAAATGGTCGCCAGTGGAGTAAAGCTCATCATCGAAACGGAAAAGTCTGTGGGCGGCCAGCTCGGCCGGCCCTCAGGCGCTCGCTTCCGCACTTATGAGCGCCTCAAGGCCCATGCACAATCCTTCAAAGGAACTCTTTTCGAGGACCCGGAACTGCATAAAGCCGTTGAGGACATCTACAGGTATCCCCTGCTTCAGGCGGCCACCGACACTCTCAACCGGCAACTGAAGAGCGGCATCAGCGACGAGGCCCTTGCCGAGTTGGTCATTTCGCTGCGTCAGGACGCCCGTCTTTGCCGTGTGACCGAAGACATGGAAACGACTGAACCGCAGGTGATCTGCTCCATGGGCCTGCGCAAGCCGGATGAAGGAGCCGCCCCGTGAAGATCGATGCCGCCGCCGTACGAAAGTGCCTCAAGTCCTTTGATTTTGCGACGCTGTTCCGCGAGCATCTGGGCTGGGATAATCACAATGCCCAGATAGATATTCCTGTAGATGGCACCACCATTCGGCTTACCGCCGTTGCTCAAAAGCGCGGTTTCGTCGCCTTTCTCTGCCCATCAATTCCCGACCGGCCCACACGTCTTAAAATAGACCACAAGGTCACCAAGTCCGTACACGAGCATTTTGTTATCTACACCGACCAGGCCAAGGGCCGTCAGGTCTGGCATTGGGTCCGCCGCGAGCCGGGCAAGCCTCTGGCCAGCCGGGACCACCGCTTCGACATCGCCCAGTCCGGAGACCCGCTCATCCAGCGGCTCGATCAGATCGCCGTCAGCATGGTTGAGGAGGAGGCCATCACGGTTGTGGACGTTGCCGGCCGGGTCAGGGCCGCTCTGGACGTGGACAAAATCACCAAAAAGTTCTACGACCGCTTCAAGGCCGAACACGCGGCCTTTCTCAAGCTGATCACGGGCTTTCCCGGACCAATCATAGTCAACGGGAAGAAAGAACCCCATCCCGATCATGCGTGGTACACGTCGCTGATGCTGAACCGCCTGATGTTCGTGTACTTCATCCAGAAGAAAGGCTTTCTTGACGGCGATACCGATTATCTGCGCAACCGTTTGAAGATGGTCCAAAATGTCCGGGGCAAGGACAAATTCCAGACATTCTACCGTTATTTTCTGCTTCGGCTGTTTCACGAGGGCCTGGGGAGATCGCCCTCCGAGCGCAAATTGGATGCGGCCATGGGAAAGCTTCTGGGCAAAGTCTCCTTCTTAAACGGCGGGTTCTTCGAGGTTCATCAGCTTGAAGAGCAAAATCCCGATATCGATATTCCGGACAAGGCATTTGAGGGACTCTTTGCCTTCTTCGAGGATTACCGCTGGCATTTAGATGAGCGACCGCTTCGTGCCGACAACGAAATCAACCCCGACGTGGTAGGCTATATATTCGAAAAATACATAAACCAGAAGCAGATGGGGGCCTATTACACCAAGGAAGACATTACCGAATACATCAGCAAAAACACCCTCATCCCTTTCCTTTTCGACGCCGCTGAAAAGAAATGCCCCATCGCTTTTGCACCCGACGGTTTTCTGTGGAAACTGCTCCGCGATGAGCCCGACCGCTATATCTACCCGGCGGTCAAACACGGTGTAATCCGCGATGACGGTTCCATTGCACCGGAAAGTGAGCTGCCCGATTTCGTTCAAACCGGCATGAATGACCCCAGGGCGCGTATGCACGACAAACGCTACAACCTTCAGCAGACCCCAGCCGGTGATCCTCTGCGCTTGGTTACCGAGACCTGGCGGGAATACGTCTGCCGCCGTACCCGCTGCCTGGAGATCCGGGAAAAGCTGAGGAAGGGTGAAGTCCACCAAATCAACGACCTCATCACCCTTAACTTGGACATCTGGCAGTTCGCTCGAGATGCCATCGTCACCAGTGAAGGTCCGGAACTGCTCCGCGCCTTCTGGCAAGCCATTGCCGGCAAAATCCCGGAGAAGTCAACCGAGAAGTTCGAAACAGGCATAACCGTGCTCGACCCCACCTGCGGCTCTGGCGCGTTTCTCTTTGCCGCCCTGCGCATCCTCGAAACACTCTACAGCGACTGCCTGGAACGTATGGCTCGCTTCATCGAGGATATCGAAAACAAGCCCCATCATCCCAAGCAGTTCACGGATTTCAAGGAGGTCCTGGCCCAGATCGGCAAGCACCCCGGCGAACGTTATTTCATCCTTAAATCCATCATTATCAACAACCTTTTCGGCGTGGACATCATGGCCGAGGCGGTGGAGATCTGCAAACTGCGCCTGTTTCTCAAACTCATGGCTCAGGTGGAAACAGCGGAGCAGATTGAGCCCCTGCCCGACATGGACTTCAACATCCGCACCGGCAACACTCTGGTGGGGTATGCCACGGAGGGCCAAGCCCGCAAGGCGTTCACTGAAAAAGCTGCCGGGAAGCATAAACAGGCAACGCTGCTTTTCGGAGAGACGGTGGATGCCTACCGGCGATTTGAGGAAGATCTGCTGATCGTCGAAAAGATCTTTCAGCAGTTCAGAGCCCAGCAAACCACCCACGGAGGCAGGGTTACCCACAAGGACAAACAAGATCTTCGACAACGGTTGGAAAATCTTGACACCGAATTGGACCGTTACCTGGCCTCCGAATACGGCATCGCGGCCGGCAGCTACAAGTCCAAGGCCACTTACGAGGAGGCCTTTTCCAAGTGGAAGGACAGCCATAAACCATTTCACTGGTTTGTGGAGTTTTATGGGATTATGCATAGTGGTGGGTTTGATGTAATTATCGGGAATCCGCCGTATGTCGAGTGGAGCAAAGTTAAAAGCTACTATCTACATGCTGGCAACTACACTACGCTCTCATGTGGGAATCTTTTCACCGCCATCTGCGAGCGATCATACACGTTGACTCCTCGGGATGGACGCTTCGGCATGATCGTTCCGGTTAGTTGTGTAGCTACCGAACGTATGCTCCCGCTTCGCGAACTATGGGCAAAGGGCAAGATGCTAACACATGCAAGCTTCTATTCAGGCGATGCACATCCATCCGTCCTTTTCAACGGTGTGAAGTTTAGGCTGACGATCCTACTCCAGAAAATGAGTGTACATCAGCTATCTGAATTCAGTACGCATTTTCAACGCTGGTACACCGGGGGGCGCGAGTTGCTCTTTCCATTGATTGAGTACACAGAATCAGATCCGAACTTCGTGCGATTGAGTCTAAAACCGAAGCTCTGCTCACGACTTCACTTCCAAGTGCTCTCGAAGCTGATGTCTGAAAAGATTTGCCTCGGGGCATTCATGCGCAAGGTTTCTCACTACGATGTGTATAGCCACAGGATAGTGGCTCACTTCGTTAAAGCCATGGATTTCGTTCCTTACTTCTGTAGCGAAAGAGACGGCATTAAACGGTCCGAGGACTATAAGATATTCGGCGCCGCTTCAGTGGTAGAAAGAGACCTGCTCGCGGCAGTACTTAACAGCTCGGTGTTCTACCAATGGTTCGTGACCTATTCTGATGTCTACCACTGCGGTAGGGAGATCATCCTTGATTTCCCATTAAATTTGACCGCCTTGTCCCGGACGTTTGGAAACCCATTAAGAAAAGCAAGTGCCAAACTGATGGAAAGTCTACGTAAAAACAGCGTTCGCCGGAAAATTCCATACCAGAGAACCGGGATCGTTGAATACGACGAGTTCTACCCCAAACTTTCCAAGCCCATCATCGACCAAATCGACCATGTTCTCGCGCAACACTACGGCTTCACCGACGAGGAACTCGATTTCATCATCAACTACGATATCAAGTACCGCATGGGTCGGGACGGCGGCAACGAGGGGGAGGAATGACGGATGACACCTCTTGAGGCTTGTCACTCAGAGACAGAGATGATACAATGGTTCTTGGAATGCTTGGACCATCTCATCAAGAGCAATGAGTCCGGCAACATGCTGATTACATTTGAGTAAATAGCCTATATTGGTAATGGAGTCACACATGAAGCATGCGAAACAAGAAAAAATGTATAAATCGGCACAAGGGGTTTTTAGAAAACGAATTGGAGACAAAGAAAATGCCTGAAATACCAAATTTCTTCGCTAACGGAAGTCGGTGGGTGCGAGCTGACTTTCATCTGCACACACGGCGGGACAAGGAATTTAAGGATGCGGGTACCGATCAGGATTTTGTGGCACGATACGTTACGGCACTGAAGCAAGTTGATATCCGCGTTGGCGTTATCACCAACCACAACAAGTTCGACCGGGATGAGTTTAAGGCGCTCCGGAAAGCCGCAAAGAAAGAAGATATCTATCTGATGCCCGGGGTTGAGTTGTCGGTCAAGGATGGGAGAAATGGTATTCATACGCTGGTAATATTTCATAAGGACTGGGTCGACAATCCCGAAAATGAAGACTACATTAACAGTTTTCTCGGAGTGACCTTCGCCGGGCAGGCCGGTTATGACAACAGCAATTCCCGATCAAACCACGATCTGATGGAAACCCTTCGCGAACTGGACAAATTTGAAAGGGACTACTTGATCATCTTTGCCCATGTAGAAGAGAACTTTGGTCTCTGGGGGGCGCTTGATGGTGGCAGAATCACCGAACTCGGCAAGAATGAACTGTTCTGCTCCCGCACTGCGGCTTTTCAGAAAGTTAGGACACGAGACAAACGAGAGAAGGTAAAGGACTGGCTCGGGACTTGGTACCCTTCGGAAGTGGAAGGCTCGGATCCCAAGGCGATGGATGAAATCGGACGGGGCGAGCCAACTTTCATCAAAATCGGCGCGTTCACCTTTGAGACGGTGCAGTTTGCCCTCAAGCCTGGGGCAGATCGCTTGTCCGGCAAAGCTGTCCTGAAGCAGGTTCACTCCTGGGTGCGCTCGATTTGCTTTGAGGGAGGTATCCTGGATGGAAAGCGGATTGACCTTTCCGACGAGATGAACTGCTTAATCGGCATTCGGGGAAGTGGAAAGTCGGCCGTCCTCGAGTGCTTACGCTTCGCGCTTGAATTGCCATTGCCTGAATCCGCGGAGGAGTTGGATCTCAAGTACAAACAAGACCTTGTCCGGTTTGCCCTTGGTAGTGGCGGAAAGGTCGTGGTCGAGGTGGAAGACGCACAAGGACGGCGTTACGAAATCCGCCGAATCCTGAACGAGCGATCGGACATTTACTTTGATAGAGAATTGCGACCCGGAGTGCGCATACCCTTGAAGAATCCCCTGTTCTTTGGGCAAAAGGAATTGGTGAAAAGAGGCGAAGGTTCCGAGCGCGAACTCGTGGAACGCTTGCTGGGCTCGAAACTTGATGCTATCCGCCGAGAGAAAGTTACCCAACGCCAACGGGTGTTGAACGTACTGGCGAATCTCGACAAATTGAAAGACATAGACGCACTGGAACAGGAGTATCAGAACAAGAAGAAGGACACAGAGTTTCGTCTGGAGCTTTTTCGTAAGTACGGTGTCGAGCAGCAGCTACGGCGTCAGGTGGAATTCAACGCCGACGTGACGCATGCGCGCCGCGTTGTCGATGCTGTAGATGCCTTTGTCCGATCTTTCGATACTTTTCTGAGGGAACAGGAATCTGAACTGGCCGCGCAGTCCAAGCTTGAGTCCAAAGAAAACGCCGATGTCATCGCAGACATCAACGCTATCCTTGACCGAATACGCAAGGCACCTGACAGCGCGCGGAAGGTTCTCACCGAGACGCGTAACGATGCCCGCGCCTTGCGCGAGAAACTTGGGGAACTGGAGCGTCGCCGCGAGGCACTCAAGGACGATTTCGCATCCATCGAGCGGAAACTGAGCGAGCAACTCCAACAAGCGGGAGGCGTCAGTATTCGTCCGGACGATTTCGTAAAGCTCAATACCGAATTGCAGAAAGCCAAACTGGCACTCGAAGAAATAGCTAAGAGCCGTACACGAAAGAACGCCCTTCGAGACGAGCTCCTAAAGGAACTGAAGCGGCTTTCCGACATGTGGCACCAAGAGTTCAAGCAGATCGAAGCGGAAATTAAGAAACTGAACGAAAGCCAAACTGCCCTTCGAATTATCCCGCACTATAAGGGCGATAAGGTTGCGTTTCTGAAAGAGTTGCAGGATCATTTACGAGGCAGCAAACTCCGAGAGGCAACTTTGAAGGGGGTGCTGGAATCGCATGCTGATTTCATCTCGGTTCACGAAGCCCTGGATACGATCTGCAACAACCTCGGTGATTCGGGTGATGTGTTCCGTAGGTATTTCAATAGTGCTAAGGCGTCTTTGCTCACCTGGCAGGTGCCAAACATCTTCCAAATCGAGTATCACGGAAAGGAACTGCGCGATCACTCGCTGGGGCAAAGGGCTTCAGCACTGATCCTCTTCATTCTGAGCCAGCGCGACAACGATGTAATCGTCATTGACCAGCCTGAAGACGACTTGGACAACCAGACAATCTTTGAGGATGTCATCAAGTTGGTACGGACGCTTAAGAAGAGTATCCAATTTATCTTTGCGACACACAACGCCAATTTCCCCGTACTAGGCGACGCGGAACAGGTAGGCGCATGTTCTTTTGCCGGTAGAAGCGCCGACATCCAGGTCGGTAGCATTGACGAGTCTGGGATTCAGAAGGCCATCGTATCCATCATGGAAGGCGGGCATGAAGCCTTCGCTCGCCGGAAGGAGATTTACCAACTATGGAAGCAATAGAACTCATTGAATTGATCAGTCGCGGTGAAGACAGCCGAACTCAATTTAAGCAGAGCCAGGATGTCACTAATGCCAAATCGTTAGCTGGTGAAATGGTGGCGTTTGCAAATAGTAAGGGCGGAAGGATTCTGATCGGGGTTGACGATACTGGCTCAGTCATCGGCTTGTCGCCCGGCGATATACGAAGGATCAATCAACTGATTTCCAGCACGGCAACCGATTGCGTCCGTCCCTCTATCAACCCCGAAACCGAGAACATCTCTGTCGGCGGGCTATTGGTTATGGTCGTCACAGTGCCTGAAGGCATCTCCAAGCCATACGCCGACAACGATGGCGTATTCTGGGTAAAATCTGGAGCGAACAAGCGCCGGGTGACTTCCCGCGAGGAAGTCCAGAGGATGCTTCAGAGCGCCGATCTCGTGCATGCGGATGAGGTTCCTGTCGGGGGCACCACCTCCGGAGACATGGATTTGAAGCACTTTCGCACCTTTTTCAAGAAGCAGTATAAGAAGTCACTCGACAGGGCACTCGAGAAGACTGATATTCCGCTGGGCCGATTGCTCAACAATCTCGGTCTGGCACGGGGAGAGACGCTCAATCTTGCCGGACTAATGCTTTTTGGGAGCAATCCTCAAATACATCGCCCCGCCTTCGTCATCAAGGCTGTATCCTTCGTCGGCAACGATCCTGCTGGTGATAAATACCGAGACAGCCAAGATATCGAAGGGTGCTTGCGTGATCTGTACAAGGGGACGATCTCCTTTCTCACCCGCAATCTGCGGCGACTGCAAGACGAAAAAGGTTTCAATACGGAAGGCAATCTGGAAGTGCCCCTGCCTGCCTTGGAAGAACTTGTCGTCAACATGCTGCTGCATCGTGACTACTTTATCTCCGCGCCGTGTCGCGTCTTGTTGTTCGACAATCGCATAGAGTTGATCAGTCCAGGTGCTCTGCCCAACAATCTCACCGTCGAGAATATCCGCAATGGCGTGTCGGTCATCCGCAATCCCCTAATCGCCTCTTTTGCAACCAAAGGCAATGAACTACCCTATCGGGGCATCGGCACGGGCATCCTGCGAGCCCTATCCGCTGTCCCGGCTCTGGAACTGGAATCGGACCACGAACGCAACTTGTTTATCGCACGCATACCGAGGAGAGGGCAATGATCCCAACTTGCAGACCCCGCAAGAGCGTCCAGTAAAGTTTCAGTTGTTCAGTTGAGAGTAGCATAAAGGTTGTTATGAAAGTCCGCCAGATATGCCAAAACGATGACCAGTACCCGGTGCAGCTTGCTCAGCGAATGGGTGGTGCAGCGCCTGTATCCATTGCTGCGGGTGGAAACTTGGACATCTTACAGTACCCACGCATCGGCCTGATTTGCTCCATCCAATGCCCGGGTAGCATCGTTATCAAGACCTTTGACACCATTCGCAAGTTGCGGGACGAAAAGATAGTGATGATCGGGGGATTCCACTCTCCTATGGAGCGGGAGTGTCTTGATTTGCTGCTGCGAGGCGCTCAACCTGTGATTCTCTGCCCGGCAAGAAGCCTGCGCAACCTTCGGATGGGCAAAGCAGCCCGAAAAGCGGTGGTAGAAGGCCGGTTGCTTGTTTTGTCTTTTTTCGGTGATAATATTCGGCGGACCACTGCGCCCCAAGGCATCCTGCGGAATGATATGGTTGCAGTGCTGGCTGAGGCAATCCTTGTGCCCCACGCCTCTAAAAATGGAAAGACCTGGGCTACCGTGTGCAGAGCGCTTGAGAGTGGCCAAAAGGTTTTTACCTTTGAGGATGAAGCCAATGCCGATCTAATTGCATCCGGAGCCAGTGCATGCCGAGTCAGCCATCTCGGTGAACTTGTCAACGAAGTGAAACGAATAAAAGGGACAAGCTGACCAGGAAAGGAGATAGAACTTTTTGCGCCTTGCAAACGCACTCTCCGCATTGTATCCTATCGGCAGCGAGGAAAAACGATTGCTTGACGCCATGCTGCTCGCAGTACCGAGATAATGATGCACCACAGAGGCACAGAGGTCACAGAGATGGAATTGAACAAGACAACGGAACAGATAATTGGGGCAGCCATTGAAGTTCACAAACTTCAACATATCCGTTCTCAAAGATGGCATCCGAAGGAGAATTATATGATTTCTCTGTGTCCTCTGTGTCTCTGTGGTGAAACGGAGGTATTTTAATGAAAGCTGAAAAACTGCTGAAAGAAAAACGCCAGGCCGTGATGGCCCTGGTCGCCAAGCACGGGGCACAAAACCCGAGAATTTTTGGCTCTGTAGCCAGAGGCGAATCCGGCCCTGAGAGCGATATCGATCTGCTGGTTAAGATGGAGGAAGGACGGAGTCTGCTTGATTTAAGCGCTCTGATTTTAGATCTACGAGAGTTACTCGGTGTAAAAGTGGATGTGGTTCCCGAAGATGGACTCTACTGGCTGTTGCGTAGAAGGATTCTCAAGGAGGCAAAGCCATTATGAAAAAAGACTCCCGTGTTTATCTGGCCCAGATTTTGGAGCGGATTGACCGTATTCTTGAATATACGGCTAATGGGGAAAAAGCCTTTTTTGCTGATTCACGGACCCAGGACGCTGTGATACGGAATTTTGAAGTTATCGGAGAGGCAGCAAAACGAATCCCGGACGAATACCGGAAAAACCATCCGTCAATCCCCTGGCGGGAACTATCTGGCTTTCGTGACATACTGATCCATCAGTATGAGGGCGTGAGCTTATCCCAGATATGGAGAATTGTAGAAAAAGATCTCAATCCATTGCGGGAAGCGATCATAAAGGTAATACCTTCTTTAGACGACCTCGAAAGACAAATTTCAGGCGATGAAGAGCCGGACGGAGGTTGATAAGGGGAAAGAATCTTTTTTGATCAGGCTTTTTATGAGATTGTATTTTTCAGTTCAACTATGGTGGCGCCCCATCCTCCTGCTTCCATAGGGGCATCTTTGAAGGATTCCACAAATGGGCTTTTTTGCAATATTTCCAAAACGCCTTTTTTAAGAAACCCCCGCCCTTTTCCGTGGATAACCCGCACCGTGAAAATGCCGTATTTCAGGCATTCTGAAAAATATTCGGAAAGAAGACCGGAGATTTCTTCAGGGCAGAAGGTGTGCAGGTCGATATGGTCTTCGAGCGGTATTTTTACGGGTTTCATAATTCACTTCCATCTCTAACCAAGGAGCGAGGGTGAATCAGGGTCATGGCTCTTAAAATTTATTTTCGCCCTGTCAAAACTTGTTGTCGCATAACAATACAGGCATTCGTAAAGACAGGAATCATACATTCCGATGTCTTTGCTTGAAACACAATTACAGTTTTTTCTCTGGTAAGGATCTTTTTTTAAACCAAGATTTTTCCCGAAAATTTTTGCAATGTAAATATCATCTATGCATTTTCCCGAAGGAATACCGAAGTCAGTCAGATCTTTTTTTGAAGCGCAGCTTCTTATCTCAAATCCGTTATTACCTGCTATCTCTGCCAGATAACTTAAAAGAACGGATAAATTATAATCATCGCACTTTTGAAGCACAAAACCTTTTCCGGCGAGATTATTAAGTCTTCTTTCAATTTTCCTGTATATATCCACGAAACTTATTACGCACCGGAAAGTATAACCGCGCAACTTGTCTGCAATAAACTCAAATCGTTGTTTATGAAATTCAATATTTATAACATTGCTCAATACTATCGGATCATACCGCCAGATTACTTTTTCGGGGCCGATATGATCGGATAACTTCCGGAATGTGTCGATAGATATTTCAGGAGAAGGAGACTTAGGATCGATAATTCGTGGATTATCCATTAAGGTATAAAGGAAATAATAACTATAACCTCTTGCATCGAGTTCTTTGAGATACGGAATAAGCGGTTTAGGGTTTCTTGTCCAAAATACAAAAAGATCAACATTTTCAGGCTCAAGAGAAATATTTGAAACTTGATTCGGGTTGAATGGATTTGGAACTATGCAGAAACCCGCCCGTACTCTGTTCATAAACCATTCGGTGTAAAATGCCGGAATATCGGTTCTGCGGCTTGCGCTTATTATCATTTTACACCATTTTAACAACAGGAGGTCTGTCATTATTGAGCTCAATCAGAGCTCCTTTTCCTTTCATTCCGATACTGCAGTTTACAACAAGCGTTTTCCCCAAAAAGGTGCTTCCCGGCATTTCATGGATATGACCGCAAATAAGCAGTTGTGGCTGGCGTCTTGAAACTATTTCTCGAAGGCTTTTGCATCCCGCATGAAACTTGCCGAGAACTTTATCAAGAGTTCCAAAAGGGGGCGGATGAGCTATAAGAATCGTATCTTTTCTTACCAGTGGTTCAAGTTTTTCGGTTGTCTGCTTTTCACGAAATTGGATACGGGAGGAAAATGGCACCGGGATTGTTCCGCTGACGCCTGTGAAAGAGAATCCGTTAATAACAATTTCTGAAAAGTGCAAAAAAGAAATATTTGATGAAACAGGGGAAAGATTCGCAATTTTTTTTGAATCTGTATTGCCGCGAACAACAAGAACCGGTAAATGGGTATTGCTGAAATAAGACATGCTGTTTGAGCGGTTAAACAATGAATTTACGTCACCTGCAAGAACAAGCAGATCCGGCTTGTTGCTTGAAATGATGTCATGTATTGAAGATACCCTGTTTTTTCGGCCATGAATGTCTGCAACGGCGTAAATAAGCATTTGGAATCCCCGGGATTATAAAAGTTGATGAAGCTTATGATGTTTGTCTCTGACAAATACGGGAGTAAGGGAAAGGTTGTCAAGAAAAAGCGAACGGTTGCTCGTTTTAGCTTGACAAAGTTGCCGGCTTCGTAAAAAGTCCGATTTTCACCACAAGGTCGCCGAGCGCGCGAAGAGAAATTTGAATAACTCACATACCCCGTCCTGGCCTTTAACGGGGAGTTGTGCAAAGGTTTAACGAAAAGGAAATATTGATGGAATTTTTTTTCAAGCCGAAGGGAATTGCACTGATTGGAGCAAGCTCCAATCCATATAAAGGAGGAAATTCCATACTCAAAAACCTGTTAAAGGGATTCAAAGGAGGGATTTATCCCGTAAACCCAGCCTATAACGAGATAGAGGGTTTAAAATGTTATCCTTCCGTGACGGAGGTGCCTGACCCCGTTGATCTTGCCATTGTATTTGTC
>JAHJRK010000256.1 GCA_018830925.1 Pseudomonadota bacterium | reverse complement strand
TTCTTCGCGGATTTATCCTTGATTTTTTTGATGCCTTTAACTTGAAAAGCGCCCACCTGTGTGTTCACGATCTCGGCGGAATGGCGGGATTAAGCTTTGCCGTCCGGCATCCGGAACGTCTCGACAAATTCATTATTATGAATACCAGCCCGTATCCGGAGTGGTCTCCCGCCCTTTATATATCCATTCTCCTGTTAAAACAAACCTTTCTGACCAAGTTGTTCCTTAACCGGTTCGTGTTCAAACAGGTTCTTAAAAACGGGTTTTATAATAAAGCCCTGATTACTTCGGAAGTCCTTGATATTTTCAGATCACCCTGGATAGCATCAACTGAAGGGATTAAGGCTTTTTCAAGAACAATTGATATTCCTCCTGCATTAATGGTGGAGAACAGGAATTGCTTAAGAAAAATAAATATCCCCACGCTTATTCTCTGGGGCAGGAAAGATGTGTTTTTTCCATTTGGAATCGCGCGGAAGCTTCATCGGGATATCAGGACGTCAAACCTTGTTGCTGTTAACAGGGCAGGGCATTTCCTTCAGGAAGAACAACCTGAATTCATCCTCATGGAAATGAGCAGATTCCTTTTCCCGGAAGGAAAATGAATAATCGAAATCACAGGTGACAATGACTCCGGCGCCATTATTCATGCCGCTGGTGATTCTTCGTAATGTCTTGCGGGTATATTAAGTGGAGCGCTTTGAAGTTGAATTCACCCTGTCAAAATTCAATGCTCCCCGGAGTTCTTGGAAAAGGTATTACATCCCGAATATTTTTTATGCCCGTTACAAGCATGAGGAGTCTTTCAAACCCGAGACCGAAACCGCTGTGGGGAACCGTCCCGAAACGGCGTGAATCAAGATACCACCAATAATCCTTTTTTGATAATCCGCTCTCATCCATCCTTGATTCGAGAACGTCCAGGCGCTCTTCACGCTGGCTCCCTCCTATCAGTTCGCCTATCCCCGGAACAAGGATATCCATTGCTGCAACAGTTCTCCCGTCATCGTTTACTCTCATGTAAAACGGTTTAATGCTTTTCGGATAATTATAGACGATGACAGGTTTGTTGAAATGCTCTTCGGCAAGAAAATGTTCGTGCTCGGACTGAAGGTCTTTTCCAAAGGAGACTTCGTACTCGAATTTTTTCCCGGATTCAGCGAGAATCTTTACGGCCTCTTCATACGGCAATCTCACAAAATCCGATGAAGCTATTAATTCAAGATTTTTATACAAATTGTTATCGACATATTTTGCAAATAATTCAAGGTCATCGCTGCATTCAGCGAGAGCATAACCGGCCAGATATTTTATTGTCTCTTCACCAAGCTCCATGTTGTCGTTAATATCCCCGAAAGCGATTTCGGGTTCCAGCATCCAGAATTCAGCCGCATGTTTTCGTGTATTTGAGTTTTCAGCCCTGAATGTCGGGCCGAACGTATAGACATCTCCCAGGGCGAGCGCGAACATCTCTGCCGACAACTGGCCGGATACCGTAAGCTTTGCGGCTTTTCCGAAAAAATCTGAGGAGAAATCTGTTTTACCATCTGACTTTGAGGTTTTGTCTAGATCCATAACCGTAACCTTAAACATCTCGCCTGCGCCTTCACAGTCGGAACCGGTGATTATCGGAGTATGAATATATTTAAAGCCAATATCTTTATAAAATTTATGTATGGCAAAAGACATGTCGGATCTTATACGGAATGCTGCGCCGTATTTGTTCGTACGGGGCCTTAGGTGCGCTATGGTCCGCAAATATTCGTCGGTATGCCTTTTTTTCTGAAGAGGATAAGAATCGGGAGCGATGCTTATAATGTCAATTTTTTTTGCCCGAATTTCCCATTTCTGCCCACCCCCTTTTGATTCGACAAGATCTCCGGATACTGTGACAGCGGAACCGGTTGAAATCTTTTTAATATCGTCGTAATTGGGCAGGTTTTTGTCTGCTATTATCTGCGCGTTTTTCAGGCATGAACCGTCATTGATCTCTATAAATGAGAATCCGCCGGAATCACGTCTTGTCCTGACCCAGCCATTTATTAGCACATTATCAAGTGGCGCATCCGAATTTAAAAGAGATAAAAGTTTGCATTTTTTCATAGTAACATCCAGCGAGTTAATGTTGTATCTTTATGGGGTCGGAAGCTTACCGTTCCCCTTTTTCGACTTTTTGCGAACGCATCGATAAACTATAAATATGTTTCCCTTTCCTATTAGCGTAATGTAGTATACACTATTTTACCATTTTTTTCCAGGCATATGTTTTGCTGAAGTCGGAAGGATCGCGCTTATGATGCTTGTTAATATTTCGGCAAATGTTATCGGAAACAAAATACAACCCTGTAACGGCTTTTTGTAAATAATATAAACATGAAAAACATTTACGATATTCTGCCGCTTGTTGAGCAGCCGAGTCGGTATTTGGGCTCGGAAATAAACGCGGTAAAGAAAGATTACGCAAAAATAAAGCTTTCAGTAGCTCTTGCATTTCCCGACCTTTACGAAGTCGGCACTTCACATTTCGGACTTCAGATTCTTTATCATATATTAAATAAACATGTTGATATTGCTGCTGAAAGAGTTTTTACTCCGGCTGTTGATTTTGAGGCATATCTTAGATCTTCAGAAACATCTCTTTTTTCGCTTGAGACCCGCAGGCCCCTTAATAAGTTTGATATCATCGGATTCAGCCTCCTGTATGAGCTTAATTTTACAAATATACTCACAATGCTGGATCTTGCAAAGATTCCCTTTTTTTCATGGCAAAGGGATAGCGCCCACCCTTTTATAATTGCCGGCGGCCCATGCACCTGTAATCCGGAGCCTGTTGCGGATTTCTTCGATGCTGTCGTTATCGGGGACGGAGAAGATGTAATTGTTGAAATGTCAATGGCGTGGATTCAATGGAAGGAAGATTCAGGCAATGAGAGGGAGGTCCTATTGAAAAGATGGTCTCAGATAGAAGGGGTCTATATACCTTCTTTTTTTGAGGCAAAGTATGATGAAAACGGATTTCAAACTTTAGTACCGAGGGATTCAGGTTACAAAAGAGTAATCAGGAGCATAATAAGAGATCTTGATATTGCGCCGTTTCCCGATGTACCGGTAGTCCCCTATGGCAGGCCGGTTCATGACCGGCTTCGTCTTGAAATATCTCGCGGATGCTCAAGGGGATGCAGATTCTGTCAGGCAGGGATGATATACAGGCCTGTCCGGGAACGCTCTTTGGAAAAAATAATTGATATTTCAAATAAATCGATTGCCTCTACGGGATATGAAGATGTCTCGCTGTTATCTTTAAGCACAGGCGATTACTGTTCATTAACCCCTCTTCTTGAGAGGTTGATGGGAAAATATGAATCAAGGCATATCGCCGTTTCTTTTCCTTCGCTGCGGGCAGGCGCATTGACTCCCGAACTAATCAATCTTGTAAAAAAAGTTAGAAAAACCGGCTTTACAATTGCGCCTGAGGCCGGGAGTCAGCGACTGAGGGATGTTATCAATAAAAACATAACAGAGGAGCAGATAATCCATTCGGTAAATACCGCATTAAGTATGGGATGGCAGGTAATAAAACTTTATTTTATGGCCGGCCTTCCGACCGA
>JAHJRK010000026.1 GCA_018830925.1 Pseudomonadota bacterium | reverse complement strand
TACTGAGGCTTTTGACGCCCCGCTTAGCCTTTGGATTTCCACACGCTGGCCGGGGCCTGCTACCGGGTGCTCCGACGCTTGTCCGGACGGGACTTTCACCCGCAAGCGCAATGCAGTTTGTTCAGGACGCACCATATTATACATTATATGAGACGTGGATGATTTTATAATTTATCCGTAAGATGTAATAGGGGCCTAACCAACTATCCTAAGCAACTTTGTGAAGGCAAAAACCTCAGCCCTTCTGGGACCGCCCGGCTTTACGGTCTCTATAACCGTCCCTTTCTTAAGCTGCGCAAGCAACCGCAGGGCGCTGGCCCTGGGAATATTGGAAGTTTTAATAAAGTCAGCGGAATTAAAAATCGGCCGCGTAAAAATGGTATCCAGTATCTTTATAGCGTACCGAGAATGCGTAAGTTCGGTAATGCGAATCTTCTTGGTGTTGTAGAGGGCCAGAATAGCTTTAGCCTTCGCGCTGTTCGTCTTAGCCTGTTCAATCACGGCTTTTAAGAAGAACTCAATCCAGTCGTTCCACTTGTTCTCATCAGAGATAGCCCGGAGGCGGACATAATACTCCGCCCTGTTATCCTCTAGGTATTCACTTATGTAGAACATCGGGGAGTTTAAAACGGATTTCTCAAAAAGGAAAAGCGGGATCAGTAGACGGCCTATCCTGCCATTGCCATCCAGGAAAGGATGGATTATCTCAAATTGCGCATGTAGAACCGCGAGCTGCACAAGACGGTCTTTCTCGTCATGATGGAAGTATTTCTCGAAGTTGTACAAAGCATGCATTACTTTGTCCGGGGCCGGAGGGATATATGCAGCCTTTTCTATGGGGTCTCCCGCCTTGGCTATATAATTCTGTGTGGTTCGGAAATTCCCGCACGCTTTGTCCTTGCCGCGCACGCTATCAAGCAAAATCGCGTGCATCTGCTTGATTAAATTCAGAGTTATCGGCTTTTTGTTCATCCACTGTACGGCAAACCGCATGGCTTTCCGGTAATTTATGATCTCCTGGATATCATCGTATTTTTTAATCTTTACATCAGGAGAAGCCTCATACTGAAGGACCTCTTCAAGAGATGCCTGAGCGCCCTCAATTTTAGAGGATAAAACCGCCTCGCGGGTTGTCAGAGGGGAAAGCAGTATCCCAGGGTTATTAATTCCCCGAAGGATACCGTCATACCGCGCAATTTCCGCATTCGCCTGCCCAATAAGCGAAATAAACCGGACCCAATCAATAGAGGCCAATGGTAAATTTTGCGGGACAAAGGGTTGCTTCATAATATCAGTGATTTTTATTCTCTCTATGTGCGCCGCAAATTATCTAAAAGGTGTTTAGTGCTTTGGGCAATATCCTTGCAGAGCGGGACGTGTTTTGGGTTATCAATCCGTCCCATCCATTCAATAAGGCTATTGAAATCTTTCTCAGCAGAAGGCTGGTCGCCTTTAACCCAATATACCCCCGCACGGAAATATAATGCGTGATAAGGCAAAAGCCAATACGCATCCCCTATTGCGACAAAGACAGGCTCAAACACTGACTGAAGTATAGTGTTAAATTCTTCAATTGCTAAGATGGCGAATTGCTTGCTATAGCTTTTATTGGATTTTTGCATCACTTCGGCAAGAGCAGAGTATATGATCCCGGCGCGAAAAGCAATTTGGGGCTCATTTGGCATACGCGATTGAGCATCCTTATATTTTCCGAGTGCCTCTCTAAATAACTGCACCCTATCCACAGCCTGTGCACCTTCTGCAAGAGCATACAAGGAGTCACCCATTCGGACAAACTCTTTAGCTTGCATCTCTCGCTTATTCTTTTCGTTACTCTTCTGACGCATCTCTTTAGTGCCGCCTAGTTCATTGGATTTTAATGATTCAAGCTCTGCTGCATCTTTAACAAGCCCAAGTTTAATAACATATTCTAAGCCTTTCATCTTTTCGAGGCAAACAGCCTCAGCAGCTCTATTAAGATTTATAGCTCGAGGGTGATCTGTATAAGCGGAAAAACCAAACGTCCAAAACAATAATCCTTTTCCGTGTCCCAAATCCTCAAGGATTTTCCCTAAGTCATCTTGTATCTCTCTAAAATTGCGTGGCCGATTATCTGGATTTTTTGCTAGACAACGCTCAATAATCGAAACAAGCGGTTTCGGCAGTCCTGGGTTAAACTCCGCAGGCGTTATAGGGGTGTCGGTGAGATGTTTTTTAAATAATTCTTCGACAGTGGCAGCATGAAAGACCAGACGCCGAGTACACATCTCATACAAGATACATCCAAAAGAATAAATATCTGACCGCACATCCAGGCTTTCACCGCCCGTCATTTGTTCAGGTGACATATATCCAGGAGTGCCACAAATCCGGTTAGAGGTTAATCCAAACCGGACATATCGATCACCACCTATCTCTGCCGTAGGCAAAGATCTAATAAATTGTGAACTATCTTGTAGTGTTTTGGTCAGACCAAAATCCGTAATTTTTACACTACCCTTACTAGAAAGCAATATATTTTGTGGTTTCAAATCCCTATGCACAAATTCGATATTCTGTCGTGCCAATTTCTTTTGTATCTCAGTCATTCCCATGCAAATATGCTGAGCTATCAAAAGGGTAAACTTTAAATCGAATATGGTATTGTGAATCCAAGCACCAAGTGTTGGACCGTATTGAGGATCCCCCTCAATTAATTCAAGGGCAAGATGTGGAATAATTTGTCCGTCTGCCTCGACATTAACAACATGGTAAGCCTGAACCACATTTTGAGCATCACCAATTGATATCCAAATCTTTGCCTCCCTAACAAATCCACCCAGGACATGATTCCATTCGCTTGGAGAGTTTAAAATAAAAGTTTTAAGGGCAATACGACGATCAAAATCTTCATGACAAAGATACACAATCCCCAAACCACCTCTTTTTATATCATCTACATGATATTGCCCCGCGATAATATCTCCAATTTCAAATTGTTTACCCATAGCGGCAGTGGTTTCCTAATCTTACCTCATAGACCTAACTTTTCAAGTCTTTTATTTAGTTTGAAATGGCCATTCTGTGGCCTTTTAAATCAAATACGAACCATATTCTCAAAC
>JAHJRK010000255.1 GCA_018830925.1 Pseudomonadota bacterium | reverse complement strand
GGCTTTTTATTTCGAAATGCTTGAGGGTTTGAATGTTCATGAGCCTCTGAATGTTTTGCATATTATCCTGAAGGTATCTCGATTCGATCATGACCCCTCCTTTTTGATCTCTTTATAAGATATTTCCATTATCAGCAATTATGTCCTTTAGCGTGATTTATATATTGATAGTTACGTAACAAGTCCGATTTTACGCCGAAGCCAACGAATCCGCCTGCTCTTTTCATCTTCATGGCCTTCGCGTTCTTCCTGGTTTTAACCAGCATGAGGCGGATAAGTTTTTCAACTTTTTATTTATATGTTAATATTATATTATAATTACAGATAACACAAAAAGAATTATTTTTCAAGGCAGTCTTTTGATAGATGCTCGTCAAATTCCACGGGGTAACATCCGTCAAAACATGCCTTGCAGAAATTTCTTTCCGGATTTTCAATGCCCGTGGACTTTAAAAGTCCGTCTATGCTCAGGTAGTAGAGAGAATCAAGGCCGAGAAGATCTTTTAATTCCGATACGGATTTACTTGCAGCTATAAGCTCTCCTTTTGTTGAAAAATCTATTCCGTAATGGCATGGAAACCTGTGAGGCAGGCCGCTTACACGCATGTGGATTTTCTTTACTCCGAGCTCGCGAAGCGACTTCACCCTGGTTTTAACTGTGGTTCCCCTGATAATAGAGTCCTCAATAATCACTATCTCCTTGCCTTTAAGTATCTCTTTTACCGGGTTCAGTTTTACCCTTACACCGAAATCGCGCATGCTCTGCGTCGGCTGTATAAAAGTTCTTCCGACATAGTGGTTTCTTATCATTCCCATCTCGAAAGGTATACCCGATTCTTCGGAAAAACCGAGTGCCGCATAGGTTCCCGAATCCGGAAAGGGCATCACGAGATCCGCTTCAACGGGCGATTCCCTTGCAAGGCACCGGCCGTGCGCCTTTCTTGTTTCATACACATTCCTGCCGAAGATCGTGCTGTCGGGACGCGCAAAATAGATAAATTCGAATATGCAGAAGGATCTTCTCGTCGGCGTTTCTGTTTTTATGCTTTTTAACCCGTCTTTTCCTATTATCACAATTTCGCCCGGATCAAGCTCCCTTACAAACTCGGCTTCAACTAGGTCAAGGGCGCATGTCTCGGAGGCCAGAACATAATTTCCATTCAGCCTGCCGAGGCACAAGGGGCGGAATCCGTTCGGGTCCTTGATTCCAATAACCTCGCCTTCGCTTGTCAGGACGACCATGGAAAAAGCCCCTTTCAACCTCTTCACGGTTTCAACCAGTGCCCGTTCAAGTCCATAACTGATATTCTTTACAAAAAGATGAAGGAAAACCTCGCTGTCCATGGTCGTCTGGAAAATAGATCCCGCTTCTTCAAGATCATTCTTGAGGCTGTGAGCATTTACGAGGTTTCCGTTATGGGCGACGGCATATGACCTTTTCCTGTGATGAATGACAAAGGGCTGCGCATTTGAAAGTATCGAGCTTCCTGTTGTGGAATACCTGACGTGGCCTATGGCGCTTAAACCGTTCAGATGTTCAAGATGCGAAATATCAAAGACATCGGAGACAAGCCCCATTCCTTTGTGGTCGACTATCCCGTTATCCCCCGCAACGGCAATCCCCGCGCTCTCCTGCCCTCTGTGCTGGAGCGCATAAAGGCCGAAATAGCTGATTTTTGAAGCTTCAGGATGGCCGAAAATTCCAAAAAGCCCGCAGGCTTCCCTCGGCTTGTCGTCGGGACAAAACCCGTCCTCATTTATATTTGAATTTGATATCATTTGCTTTGACGCTGCACTCCGGAAACGCATCCGCGCAACAGAAGTTTTAATAATGATTATATTCCTGAATCGGTTTTACCGAAAGCTTTTTTTCTTTCAGCGCTTCAATCCCCCTGCAAATCGCCATTGCTCCGGGAATCGTTGTAATACAGGGAATATTATATTTTATCGCCGCACGGCGGATTTCATAGCCGTCCTTCATCGGTTCGGCGCCTGTTCCCGTGTTTATAATAAGATGAAGACTTTTATTTTTTATTGCATCAACCACATGGGGGCGTCCCATCGAAACTTTGTTTATCATTTCATTTGAAATATCATGCTCCGTAAGAAAAACGGAAGTTCCCTTTGTCGCCGTGATTTTGAATCCCATTTCGCGGAATTTTGCCGCAACAGAAACAACCGTTCTTTTGTCGGAATCCATAACGCTTATAAAAACATTTCCGGCTGTCGGCATCTTCTGTCCTGCTCCAAGCTGCGCCTTTGCAAGGGCAAGGCCGAAAGAAGAGTCTATTCCCATAACCTCCCCTGTTGACTTCATTTCAGGACCAAGGAGCGTGTCAACATCCGGGAATCTGTTGAACGGGAGAACAACCTCTTTTATCGAAACATGTGTTGGAACTTTTTCGGTTAAAAGGCCGACTTCGGAAAGAGTGCGCCCCAGCATCACTCTCGTCGCAAGCTTCGCGAACGGGATTCCGGTTGCCTTGCTGACAAACGGGATTGTTCTCGATGCCCTTGGATTTACTTCAAGCACATAGAGGCGGTCTCCCTTGATGGCATACTGCACGTTCATGAGACCCACGACTTTCAACTCCGATGCCATTGCTTTTGTGGCAACTGTAATTTCATCAATTATTGCAGGGCTTATACTGTGCGGAGGAAGAACGCATGCCGAATCGCCCGAATGGACTCCTGCAGCCTCTATATGCTCCATTATTCCGCATATGATGGTTGTTTTCCCGTCCGATATGGCATCAACATCAACTTCAATCGCCTCTTCAAGGAACTTGTCGATCAGCACGGGGTGCCCCGGTGACGCTTCGATCGCCAGCCTTGTGAAGTTTTCAAGATCCTTCCTGTTATAAACTATTTTCATCGCCCTTCCGCCGAGAACATATGACGGTCTTACAATTACGGGATATCCT
>JAHJRK010000254.1 GCA_018830925.1 Pseudomonadota bacterium | reverse complement strand
TTTTCATAATTCCAGTACCTGTAAAGATAGAGCCTGTTTTTCCCGTCAAGTATCAATGGCCGGTAATCGCCCGGTCTGCCCACAACCTGCGCCCTGCCAAGTTTTTCAAGCCAGAGATCAAGAGGCGGGCATGCAACAGTCTTCTTGTTCTCACCTTCTTCAGAAATCGCTTTTCGGGCAAATAATTCAAGGTCAAGGCATACATCACCATTTCCTGCCGCGTTGCTGACAAGGGCTGCGGCTAGGAAAATATCCGGGTCGTTGCTCCCTGCAAGTCTGTTTATAAAGCGCCCGAAATGAAGATCGATATATGTTAATATGCTATTATTATATGAGTATGTTATGTTGCTATTGTTCATGTATAGCTTATAAAATTGATTTCTGGTTTCTGGTTTGTTTCTTTTATCCTTGTCCCTTTCCCCCTGCCCCAGTTCCCTGATATCTGATACTTCACGCTTCATACCCTGGTATAAGCACCTCACCAAGCCGTTTAATCAAAGCGATATCAGGCAGATCATAGTATATGCCGGAGCCGGGGGACTTTGAATCATCGACACCCCGTATGAATATATAGAATATTCCCCCGAAAGAATCCTTGTAATTATAACCCTTATTTTTCAACCGCAGATACTGATGAAGCGCAAGCACATACAAATGGTACTGAAGTATATACGATTCCTTTTCCATTGTCTCATAAAGAGAGGCCTTGCCGTAATTTTCCATGCTGCTTCCAAGATAATTCGATTTCCAGTCGACAAGAAAAAACCTTTCCTCATGATGAAAGACCATGTCAATATAACCTTTCATGAAACCCTTTGCCGGCGCGAAAAGAAGGTTATCAATCCAGCCCTGATAATCGCCGCTTACCTTAACTCTCCCATAGTCATGAAAGATTTTTTTAATTGTATGCGGAGTTATCATTTTCAGCGGAAAATAAAACTCCATTTCATTGACCCTGTTTTTCATATCGATCTCTGATAATTTCAGAGTAATCTCCTTAGCATCAAGCAAAGCTCCAAGAACTTTATTTATCGTGTCGCAGACAGGAGCTTTCCAGATTTCTCCAAAACCATATTCCGCCAGTTTGCCGGCAACAAACTTTTCCCTGGAAACCGTTTCCCGATCCGAATAATCCATATTTTCAAACAGATCGTGAAAAAAGGTCCCCGGCCTTGCTCCCTTCGGAAAAGAAAAGATGTCCGGCTTATCTGAATATTCCCGCACATCTCTCGCGTCTCTGAAGCTTTCCCTCGATCCGGCATCAACATCCTTTATATCAAGGGTTTCAGAACTCCTTACCGTAAGGGATGAATAGCTTGATATCCTGAAGGTATCATCTATCTTTCCTGTAAAATCCCTGCAAAAAAGCTGCTCTGCGCCCTCCGCTGAAATATCGAATGTTCCGTTGAAGGGGAGAGGAAGAACCGAAAGCGCAACAGCGCCTTCTCCATTTTTTACAAGATCATTCAAATCATCAATCAGGTCCGCGTCCTTTTTACCGGTCAAATAATCTTTCAATGACGTTACAATATCTTTATCTCCGGAATATTCGTTGTTGCGGGCGTAATGAAAGAGATATGCCATAGCCGATGTTTCCGCGGAATTTATCCTCCCCCATACAAGATAACATCTGTTTTTTGCCCTTGTTAAGGAGACATATAAAAGTCTTATGTTCTCTGAAAGAAGCTCCTTTCCGGCCGACAGGATGCTTCTTTCATTCCTGCCGAGATCCAGAACCGGATTTTTTTCTTCCCCTTCATCATGAAACAGAATTTCATCTCCCCTGACCGCAGATCCTCCCCAGTTGAAAGGACAAAAAACAACCGGAAATTCAAGCCCCTTGCTTTTATGTATCGTGACTATTTTAACGGCCTCGTCATCGCTCTCAAGCCGAAGAAGATGCTCTTCCAGCCTTTCCCCCGAAACATCCCTTTGTCCGGAAAACCACCTTAAAAGTCCTGTAATTCCAAGGGTTTTTCCGATCGATACATTGTGAAGAATTTCGGAAAGATGGAGCAGGTTTGTTACGCGTCTCTCCCCGTCATGAAACCGTACAAGCCGCTCCCTGACCTTCTCCTTTTTCATAAAATGGCGGAACATTTTTATAAATCCGTACTTGTTCCAGATATGGTTGCACTCAATAAAAACGGCCTGACGCTTGTCCCACAAAAGAGGGTCCTGACCGGTATGATCCAGCTCCTCACCCGAAACACCCATGATATCGGTTACAAGAGCCGACCTGATACTTTTTACGTTTGACGGGTCTGAAAATGCCGCGAGCAGCCTTTCCAGTTCCATTGCTTCGCCGGATTCAAAGACATTTTCATGGCTGTATATGACGGAAGGGATTTTTCTCCTTAGCAGGGACTCCTTTACTGTCTGAGCCTGATCATTTGTCCTCACAAGAATTGCTATATCCCCTTCCCTGACACTCTCTTTTGCTTCCTTATTCCCTGATGATTTTGTCAGGCGTAAAACTTCAGATGCAACAGACTCCGAAATTATCTTCTCTGCCTCTTTTCTTGGTATCGGTTTGTTGTTTTCCGTATATATATCCGAAAACATATGCCACAGAGTCAATGGCGCGTTGGGTATAGGCTGGACAATCCGGTCTTCTTTATGCCCGGAAACTCCGTTTATGAAAGCAATCTCGTCGAATACAAACGGTTTTTTTACGAAGGAGAATATCGCATTCACGGCATCCACAAGGCCGGCATCAGATCGCCAGTTCTCCGTAAGGGTGTTCTTTGAACCTGCCTTTGCGGCGGCTTTCATGTATGAGAAAATATCGGCTCCCCTGAAACTGTATATGGCCTGCTTCGGATCTCCGATAATAAAAAGGACGCTTTCTTTTGAGTCAAAGAGATTTGAAAATATTTCATACTGGACAGGATCGGTATCCTGAAACTCGTCAATAAGAGCCGCCCGGTATTTCTGCCTTATCCGGAAAGCAAGGTCATTGTTGCTGCTGCCATTTACAAGGGCATCCCTGACTTTTGTCAGAAGATCTTCATAATATTGAATATTCCTCTCTTTTTTGCGTTTATCGAGTTCCGTCTCCTCATATCTTATGAATTCCCTTTTAAGATAAAGGATATGTCTTTCAAATTCCGCCGTTAGCTCTTTACTCTTTTCTGCAAGTTCGTCACATATATCAAAGAATGGATGAAACGGAGCTTTTTGCTTTGCTTTTACGGATTTATTTATTTTTTCAGCGGTAAAATACTCGAATTTTTCAAATAATGGAAAACCGACTGATCTCTCATTCAGAAACCTCTCCATACCGGAAAATAAGGCTGATATCTTTATCTCTCTTTGCGATATCCCTTTATCTGATGCCTCTGTTTTTCCATATATGTTCCCCTTTAACGCAGGATCATGCAGCAGATCTGAAATCTGATTTTTTGAAACAGCCCATATGTTTCTTATATCTTGAATAAGATTGCGGTAATCACAAAGAGGGTTTTCAAATCCGGGTTTTTCAATTATTGGAATTATATTTTTGCACGATGATACCTGCTTTGAGAGAAGTTTTAAAAAGAATTCCGGCCCTTTAAGCTTTTTTATCGAATAGCTGATAAATTCAGATTCCGCTTCATATAAACTGATACGCCAGAAGTCTTCGGCAACTTCCCGCGTCAAGTCCGTCTGATCCGTCACAAGCTCTGTATCAAAAAGGATTCCAGTTTCAAAAGAATATTCGGAAAGAATCCTTGCGCAGAAACCATGGATTGTGAAAATGGCGGCTTCATTGAAATCGGTGAGAGCTTTCTTTATCAGTTCGGAGGCAAGAGCATGATCGTCATATTTTTCATAAAGGGAATCAATCAGGGTGTCGCTTTTAGTCCCATACGCAAAAGTATCTTTTGCTTTTATAAGCTTGTTTCTGATTCTTTCTTTTAATTCTTCGGTTGCGGCCTTTGTGAAGGTTACGACAAGGATCTGGTCTACGGTAAGCTTGTTTTCGATTATCAGCCTTAAGAAGAGGCTTTCTATCGCGTAGGTTTTGCCGGTCCCGGCCCCCGCCTCAATCAGGTTGGCGCCGTACAGCGGGGCATTTGCGAGATCAAACTCTTTCACGTTTTAGATTCCTGGTTGCCGCAGGCCCGCCGCGGCCAATTTTCACTGGATTGACATGATTTTAGACTTTTAGTAATTCCATCAATTATTGTAAAATAAAATAGTTGAAACTATTATACTAAAAAAGTCCGAAGCTACTGTAGTATAAATATACATATCTGATATTTTTATTAACTGAAAGGATAAAAAATGGCAAAAAAGGGGATATTGATAACAGGCGCTTCATCAGGCATAGGAAAAGCTTCGGCAAAAAACCTTCTTGAAAAAGGTCACACGGTTTACGGGGCAAGCCGCACCGCTGCAAGCGGAAACTTTTCCTTCACGCCATTAAATATGGATGTTAACAATGACGATTCGGTAAATGATGCAATCAGCCGGATAATAAATCAGGAATGCAAAATCGATGTTGTGATAAACTGCGCGGGATTCGGAATATCTGCTGATGAAATATTATGGGCTATAATGATTGCCTTAATGGATGCCGTGTATCCAGGGGTTGGCAATCCTCCTGTTATGATCTGAGTTTTTCAAGGGCTTTGCCCGCTTCCGGAGCCAGCTTGATAAAACCGGACAGGGTCTCGCAAATGTAATCTTCGCAAACCGCGCAATTATCCACCTCTTTTGATATGCAACATCGGCGTATATCACACATATTACAATGGAAGAATCTCCGTCCGTCTGATTTGCATCCGTCACAATTTATTTGTTCAGGCTTAATTTCCACCCGGTATAATCTGGACCATTTTTGCGCCGTTTCTTCTCTCTTGCTGTCACTATCTTGCTGCGTTGCGAGATATGCATCGCATTTGAAACAATTTAATCCGCAATAAGCAATCATTTTCTCCTCCCTTGAAATCAATAGGAAATACAGATAGATAATGAACTTAAGACGCTTAAGTTGCAATCATCTTTTTGTTACGTATAGCACCTACAAATAAAGGATTTTGAAAGGTCTGGGTGTTGATAATTATGGAAAGAAAGGGTGAATATAAATCGTGTTTAATTCACCCTTTCTCTGAAGGAATTATTGCTCCAATTTCAGTAATGCCCTGACAATAAAAGCCTTAT
>JAHJRK010000253.1 GCA_018830925.1 Pseudomonadota bacterium | reverse complement strand
TTCGATTCCCTGATAAACACAGGTTCAATCATTGCGATACTTCTTTTTGCCGTAGACATCTACGGATTAAACCTCCCTTCCCATACCCGGAAAATCACTCTTCTCAGATCCATACCGGCTTTTGACGCGCTTCTCTTCCTGTGCCTTTTCATATTATACCTGTCAGTCATATGGAGCTGCTCCTATGGCGCTTACAAGAAGCTTTACATCTCCGATTATTCGTCAAGACGCTCATACATAATATCCAATATCTCTTTTTGCGTACCTGTTGTCATGCCCTGGCTGCTCCTTTCCGTTATAGCCGATATTATCAATATCCTTCCTTATGACGGACCAAAGCATTTTCTCGCAACAACCGGGGGAGAGTTGGTTTTTTTTGTCTCTTTCCTCATCATTATCGCCATTTTCGGCCCTGTCATGATTCAAAAGCTGTGGCGATGCAAACCTGTTGAGGAAGGAATAGACAGATCGGGCATAGAGGCAATATGTAAAAAGGCCGGCGTCGGGTTTGCGGATATTCTTTACTGGCCGATATTCGGAAGCAGGATGATCACGGCAGGAGTCATGGGGCTTATAAAAAGGTTCCGCTATATCCTTGTCACTAAATCCCTTTTAAGCCTTCTCGAACATGAAGAGGTTGAAGCTGTTATTGCCCATGAAGCCGGGCACATTAAAAGAAATCATCTCGTATTCTACCTTCTCTTTTTTTTAGGGTACATGCTTCTTGCCGTCTCCACCTTCGATCTCGTTATATACTCTGTAATTTATGCCAAACCATTCTATCATTTCCTGATCGATTCAGGCATCAGGCAGACGACTCTCATGTCGATTTCTTACGGAATCGCAATAACCGCAATATTTCTCGTCTATTTCCGGTTTATTTTCGGTTATTTCATGCGGAATTTCGAGCGTCAGGCGGATACTTACGTCTATTCGTTCTTTGAAAACGCCGGACCTCTGATATCAACATTCGAAAAAATTGCCGATGCAGGCGGCAGTCCTGCCGAAAAACCCAACTGGCATCATTTCAGCATCAGAGAAAGAATAGATTTTCTGAAAAATTGCGACGCAGACAGGAGCCTGATAAAGCGACACGACGACAAAATAAAGAAAAGCATGGCGATATATCTTGCCGGATTGATATTGACGGGAGCCCTGGGATACAGCCTTAACTTCGGAGAAAAAGGCAAAAAACTGAACGACTTTTTTGCTGAAAAGATTATCCTTGGCGAAATCGAGGATAACCCCGGAGACCCTGAACTTATGGCAATGCTCGGAGACCTTTATTACAGCCTGAAATATTACGATAAGGCAAAAGGAGCTTACGAGAAATCACTTTCAATCGCACCTTATAATCCGAAGGCGCTTAATAACCTGGCATGGTTATATGCAACATGCGAAGATAAAAACATCAGGAACGCCGGTCTTGCGGTAAAGCTTGCCGAAAAAGCGGTAAAAATAGAAGCAACTCCCCAGATTCTCGATACCCTTGCGGAAAGTTATTATGCGGCAGGACGTTACAAGGAAGCGGTTGAGACTGAAAAAAAAGCGCTTCTGCCGGCAGGTCCTGATAAAACCTATTACGAAAAACAGCTCGATAAATTTCTTAAATCCGAAACCGGATCGTAATTTGCGGCTACTCCCCCCGACCCCTGCCGAAGGCCCGCCATCGGCACGTCCGCCAATCCGTGTGGCGGATATGGCGGGACCCCTTGAATCCTCGAATCCTGATTTATATTACTTTATACAGACTTTCCTCACCTGCATGAAGTCCGTGTATCCCTTAAATACCTTTTCAATGCCATCCTGCTTAAGGGTGGTCATGCCGTCCTTTATGGCCTGTTCGCGCAGCTCCTCCATTTTAGCCATGCTCTGGATCAGCCTCTTCATTTCATCGGTGCCCATCAGAAGCTCGTGGAGGCCCATACGTCCCCTGTAGCCGGTGCTGTTACACGCATCACACCCGCCGGGTTTATTAAACATAAGGTCATCATTATACGGAACGTTAAGGTTCGTATTAAAAGGCTCGTTTCCGTACTCCCTCACGATCTCATCATACTCCTGCCGTGAAGGATGGTACTGCTGCTTGCAGTCCTTGCAGAGCGTCCTTACGAGGCGCTGGGCAAGTATGCACAAAATTGCATCCGCGAAATTGAAAGGGTCCATTCCCATGTCAAGAAGCCGTGTTATGCTCTCAGGGGCGCTGTTTGTATGGAGCGTGGAAAAAACAAGGTGGCCTGTGAGAGAAGCTTCAATGCCGATATGGGTAGTCTCCTTATCGCGCATTTCACCTACCATGATAACATCAGGGTCGGCGCGCAAAAAAGCCCTCATGGCCGCGGCAAAATCAAAGCCTATCTTCGGCTTGACCTGAACCTGCCTTAATCCTCTCTGCGTGATTTCAACAGGATCTTCAGCGGTCCAGATTTTGGTTTCAGGCTTGTTGATAAAGCCGAGCGCGGAATGGAGGGTAGTTGTCTTTCCGGAACCGGTGGGACCACATACAAAAACTATTCCGTAAGGCTTTGTTATGGCTCCGACAAAATTTTCATAGTTCCTCTCTGAAAAACCCATCTTATCAAGGGGAAGCGGTTCGCCTGCAGCAAGGATACGCATTACTATGTCTTCCATCCCGCCCTGAGTAGGAACCGTTGCAACTCGTAGTTCAATATCCTTTCCCCCGTATTTCTTAAACTTGATCTTACCGTCCTGGGGTTTGCGCCGTTCGGCAATATCGAGGTCGGACATGATTTTAATACGCGACACGATCGCGTTTTTATAACTGAAAGGGATTGTCTGGTAGAGGGAGCATTGGCCGTCTATCCTAATCCTGACATGAGTGTTCTCTTTTCCCGGATACGGTTCGATATGTATGTCCGACGCCTTTCTCGCGTAGGCGTCAAGAATTATTTTATTCACAAGCTGGACTACCGCGCTGTCCTCTTCTCCCACACCGGATTCCGCTTCATCAATTTCCTGATTCTCATCCTGGAGTTTCGAAAGGATGTCATCTATATTGGCCTGCTCCTTCTCGTCCTGGGTAAACAGCTTGATAAAATCGAGGATATCCTGCTTCAGTGCGACTGAAAGCAACACGCTTCTTCCCGGGAAAATAGCCCTTATTTCATCAATTTTCTGGATGTCCTGTGGGTTGTCGATTGCCACCATAACATTATCCCCTTCCCTGCGCAAAGGAACCCACAAGTTATTGCGCATGAAGGGTATTTTCAGGCCGGACAAAAGATCTCCGGGAATAGGAAAAGTCGGAGTGTATTCGGCATACGGAACCTTATAAAATTCCCCCAGAGATTTTCCAACCTCCTTCTTCGGGATTTTCAATTCTGTTATTAGAACACTCTCAACCGATTCTTTTCTCTGCCTTGCGTCGGCAATTGTCTTTTCAAGCTCTTTCTGGGTAACAATATGATTTTCAAGGAGATAATCGAACTTGGTAGATCGCGATTTCGCCATTCGTTTTTGATTATAAAGCGCGATACCGAGAATCTTGGCGAGTTCTTCCACCGCCTGCTCATCTATCGACATGAAAGAAGAACCGTCTTTCCGGTTTATAAGCTGAATTACACCAAGCAGATATTTTTTAAATATTATAGGGAAAGCGAGAACCTGTTTTGTTACAAACCCGGTTTTCTTATCCCAGCGCTTATCGAACCGTAATTCCGGGTCAATTGCAGCAATCTCGTTATCATCATAAACATTTTTTATGTTTATCAGTTTCTGCCTGAAAGCAGAATAGCCCGCGAGGCTGCCTATAGACACGGGAATCCGGATTTCAGCCACCTCGGTTCCCGATTTGAATCTTGAAACAAGTTCCCTTGTTTTTCCATCAACGACATAAACGGTTATTCTTTCCGCCTCGAAAAGAGATGTAATTTCATCTTTCAAATTGACTAAAATCTCGTCCAGATTCGAAGCGGCGTATATCTTGTTGCAGATGTCCTGAAGTTTTGTTCTGTACTCGACCTCGAACTTGAGATCCTGGACATTCGAATCTCTGGCATTGGAATTTTCATTATTATTAAGCATAATCAATACCGCCGTTTGTATATTTTATTCTGCCGGGTAAAATCAACCGCCCGGCCTTTTGCCTTCAGATTCACCATAATTGTTATAGACTTTCTTTATCCCTCCGCCTATCAGCAGAACACCCATAAAATAAAAACAAAACCTGATGAAGAATATTACCGAAGAGAACTGGCCGATTTTTTCTATACGCAGCATGACCTGGGGTATCCTGTAGAACACTCCGATTCCTGCAAGAATAAGCGCTATACCCCAAACAAGCTGAATGGTCGTTTTGTCTTTGTCCATAGAACTTCTGATCAGATATGCCGGCTTCGTATAAAGTACACCTGCAATATTTGAAGCTCCCCGCCGCAAGCAGCGAGGTTAAAGAATACTGTTTCGATTCAAGTATTATCTAATTTATTTGAAAGTGTCAATTATTTAACGGAATTTTGATATTATATCATTTTTAATCTTTCAGCGTGCCTTTAAAATCAGTCTTTCTCTTTTCCAGAAACGCCGATGTGCCCTCCTTCGCGTCCCGGCTTGATATGCACAGAGCAAATGAATCAACTTCGATCCTGCAGCCTGTGGCAAGGTCGGCATTGATACCGCCGTTGATGGCCTGCTTTGCAGCGCGAAGCGACACTCTGCCTTTTGATGCTATGATTTTCGCAGTCTTTACAGTTTCATCCATAAGGGCTTCCGGAACAACCACCTTGTTTACCATTCCAACGCCGAGAGCCTCGGATGCCGTAATCATTCTGCCGGTGAATATCATTTCTTTCGCCTTGTTGATGCCTATGAGCCTCGGAAGCCTCTGGGTTCCGCCAAATCCGGGTATGATACCAAGATTTATTTCCGGGAGCCCGAACATGGCTTTTTCCGACGCATAGATAAAATCACAGGCAAGAGCGATTTCACTGCCGCCGCCAAGCGCAAATCCGTTTACCGCCGCTATGACCGGTATGGACAATTCCTGGAGTTTGCTTATTATGCTCTGCCCTTTTTTGGCAAATATTTTACCTTCAAGTGAATTAAACTTTGCCAGTTCGGTTATATCGGCTCCTGCCACAAATGATTTTTCACCCGCCCCGGTCAGTATAAGAACCCTGATATCCTCATTGCCCGATATTTCATCAAGCGCACAGGAAAACTCCTCCAGCAATTCCGAGTTCAATGCATTAAGCGCCTTCGGCCTGTTAAATATAATTGTACCGATACCCTCTTCAACCCTGAAAATAATGTTGTTGTAATCCATTTTTAACCTCCGGAGCAAATAATCATTTTCATGATTTATTTAAATTATCTGAGTTTAAATCTGTGTTATTGGATTTTTCGAGTACATCAATTTTAAAACATTAATATATGCATATGTCAAACCGAAAACCGATATTGAAGCTCCCCGCTAAAAAGCAGGGGAATTGCACTCTGTTTCAGTTCACACCGGTTGTTTCTTTTCGCCTGCCGCCGAAATATATATGGCGGCAAGTATCAGTGCCCCTCCGGCAAGCTTCAACAGTGTAAACTGCTCCCCAAAAATAATGTATGCGAGAATCGAGCTTCCGACCGGCTCTCCCAGAAGCGCAACAGCTATAAGCCCCGGTGAAAACCACTTCAAAGCCCAGTTAAAGCACGTATGCCCGGTAAGCTGGCTGATGAGAGCAAGCCCAAGGAATGATGCCATAGTGCCTGTGTCATAGCCTGTAACCTGAAGCCCACAAAGAAGCACTACAAGCCATAGGAAAACCGCTGCGCTTCCGTAACAGACCGTTATATACGCGGTCAGGGAGAGCCTGCTGCGCAGATTTCTTCCAAGCAAAAGATAAAACGCTGCGCATATACCGCCTGATAGAGCGAGAAAATCTCCGAATAAGGCTTCTCCTCCTGCGGCAAAATCGTCTGCCCCGATAATAACGCCCCCTGCAACCCCGATTATTATTCCGGCAACGGAAGATCTCTTCAGACGCTCTCCTGTCATAAAAAATGTAAAAAGACCGACCCACAAAGGGTTGGTATTGACCAGCACAACGCTGTTGGCTATTGAAGTATAGCCCAATGATGAAATCCATGCTATAAAATGCAAAGCAAGAAACAACCCGGATAATCCAGCAAGAGCAAAATCCTTTCCGGAAAGATTTATGATTTCATCTCTTGCCTTAAACCAGGCAACAGGAGCTATTATCAGTGTTGCAAGACCAACCCTGTAGGCGGCAATTACAACGGGGTGGGCGTCCGCAAGGCGGGCAAAAATAGCCCCGGTCGATACGGCCGCAATGCCGATTCCAAGAGCAAGATAGCGTGGTATATTAGTGTCGATCTTTTGCAAATCTAACCACCCGTACTCTTAGCTGGCGAAGTCGACAAAAATGCGGCTGGGTTTATCTCCCTGATATAATTTTTTATTCCTTTTACTATGCCATCGCATAACAGGTCCTGATACTTGGGATTGTTAAGACGTTCGCACTCTCTTTTGTTGCTTATAAATGAAGTTTCAATCAGTATTGCCGGCATTTGAGCCCCCAAAAGAACATAGAAAGGCGCCTGTTTTACTCCTTTATTCTTTATCAAATCGAATTTGCCGCTCAGATTTCCGCAAACTGACTCCTGGACATAACTCGCAAGGCGGCTTGACTCATTGATTTTGGCGTTTTGCATAAGATCGTTTAATATTGTCTGCAGATCGCTGATGTTTTTTGTGGAGGTGGCATTTTCCCGCGCTGCTACCCGTATGGCTTCATCATCGGTGGCAAGGTTCAAATAATAAGTCTCTATACCGTACGCGCCTTTGTTCCTGGCCGCATTTGTGTGTATGGATATGAAAATATCCGAATTTTTCGTATTCGATATTGCCGTGCGCTCCTCAAGCGTAAGGTATTTATCGCCGGTTCTTGTCATTATTACTTCACAATTGAGTTCTTCCCGGATTTTCCCGGCAAGTATTTTACCAAGTTTAAGAACAATATGTTTTTCATGAATACCTTTTATATAACCCGGAGCGCCGAAATCATCCCCGCCGTGTCCCGCGTCGATCGTTATCTTCTTCACACCCAGGGCAAACTGCTTTGCCAGGTCGCCTACCCCGATTTTTTTCTCCTCACCCTTATCTCCATCCTTTTCCGGCACTTCTTCTCCACGGTTTCCCCATACATCTATTACAATCCTGAACGGATTTTTCAGAGAAAATATTTTATAGGTTTTAAATGACTTGATATCAACCGCAACCCTCACTGTTTCAGACTCATACTGGCCGGCCCTTGCATCGCTGAGCATATCGTCATTTATGGGAATCACCTTCTTGATATTCGCGCCCAGCCTGCTGTTGGCCAGATCCACAAACAAGCGCTGCGGTTTATTAAGGGAAGGGTCCTGCTTTAAAAGCCTGTGCGTATATCCTGTTTCACCGTCCGCATCTATGACGATCCTTGTATAGTTCGGATTCGACCAGTACCTCAAATCCATAACGGTCACGATGCCCTGGCTCTTTGGAGCCTGGCTTTCCACGCCGCTGTTAGCCCGTATATTAATTGCGGCAATAATCTCTTTTAACGTATCTGCAGGCTCTGACGGTGCTTTAACCTGCTCAATATTATCTTTCTCTTTTACCGGATCACGTGGCTTTTCCGGCTCTTCCTGTTGAGAGGCAACTTTATTGTTTTTTTCTTCTTTCGCCTCTTTCTTCTTTGCTCCGGAACTCAAATCTTTTTGCTCAGCCGGTTTTTTTGAAACGACGGTTCCGGTAATATTTTTAATCTCATCCGCCGCTTTCGATTTATATTTGCTTCCCGGAAACTTTTTTATAATCCTTTCAAAATTATCGACAGCTTCATTTTTATCCGCTGTTTTTCGTGACCGCTTGTAAAGTTCAAGGTATAATCTTCCGGACATGTAAAGACTCGGAGGCGCCCATGCTCCCGAAGGGTCATCCTTGTACGCATACTCGTATTTTTTAATACACTCGAGCCAGTACTGTCTGTATTTTTGCTTTGCGGGATTGTTCCGTAAAAATTTGTATGCTGCCTCAGCCTCAAAGTATCGCTCTTTCGCGTCGCCCGCAAATAGCAGGCAAGGCTGCAACAGCAAAAAAAGAAAAGCGGCGGCAATCAGGCAAATCACGCCTCTTGTCCGACTCCTTAACCGATCAACATTCGCTTTTCCAATCTTCTTATTTTCCCAATTTCTCAAATTGTCTCGTCCCTCGTCCTTTGAACCTTTCCTTCTGCACCTATCCCTTTTCTCAATCATCTCCGGCTTTCC
>JAHJRK010000252.1 GCA_018830925.1 Pseudomonadota bacterium | reverse complement strand
TTTTTCAGAGAGCATCTTCTTTATCTTTTTTGCTCTTCTGCGTTTTCGCCTTGCTATATATTCGGGATAAAGGTCGGGGTAAAATCTTTTCCATCGCTTATGAAGCCAGAGCCACTGGTCCGGATATCTTCGCACGGCGTTTTCGATCGCATCGGTCATGATCTGTGTGTTGGCACTCAAATCATCCCGCAAATCTTTAGTTCTCACCAGATCAACAGGCGGTTCTATAATGATTGTAAGTTTTTGATCTTCTTCCCTTACGCAGAAAACAGGAAGAACCGGGCTCTTACATCTTAAGGCAAGCATTGCTGCAGCCGGTGTCACCGTGACTTTTTTGCCGTAAAATTCAAGTTCCACTCCTTCCGATTTTTTAGTGCCCTGATCGATCATCAACGCAAGAATTTTGCCATCCCGAAGTGTTTGAGTCATTTCAGGCAGGGCTCCTTCCTTGTCAATTATCGAATTTCCGAAACGGGTTCTCAGCTTAAATAACCACCTGTTGATAATCCCTGATTCTATTTTTCTTGCGACAGATGTTACGGAATATCCGAAATAACACGGAGCAAACAAAGGTGCCGCCTCCCAGTTTCCAAGGTGGGCTGAAATTATAATAACGCCTTTTCCGCCCTTAACCGCACCAAGCAGATGCTCCTCTCCCTTTATTCTGATATTCCGGAGAAAATCTTCTTTAGAGAAGAAAGCCATCTGGAGAATCTCTAAAATCGTAATTCCAAGATTCTGGAAAATTCTCTTTGAAATCTTGCATATCTCCTCATCCGCCCATTCGGAATATGTAAATTTCAGATTTCTCTTTACTATCCGCCTGTGGGGCATATCGAGATAATATATAGTCGCCCCCAGAGTTTTGCCCCAAAAGCACAGAATGTTTTTGGGGATAGCGGCAAACATATGCATTTTTTAACCTTCCTCCTGTCTCTTCCCTGTCCCATAATCTTTTTAAGTTTTCATCCCGGTTCTATTCTACCGGCATGACACATGACCCAATATCACAGCCGCGTGCTTTTAGTCCACTTCCGCATTAAAAAAAATCTATTAAAAACGAAATAATCAATAATATTGCTAAATTATATCGGCTGGTTGAAGAATTGGTATCTCTCATAATTATTCGAGTTGGCATTTGATTATATGCCTGATACAAGATATTCATAAAATACAAATCAAGTACTTTGAACCGAAACAGAGAGCGAATTAAAAACAGGCTCTTTTCCCTGCGGTTGAATCCACCTCATGTGGACCCTTGTTTGCAGCAGGGAATCTTTAATGACTCACATTCACCATGACATGGTATGAGGCGGAATGGAAAAATTAACATCTTTCAGTTCGGACGGTCTTACCATAGAGGGACTCCTTGAAAGGATTCCGGGCGATAGAGGTGTCGTTATAACCCATCCCCATCCTCTCTACGGAGGGGACATGTTGAATCCAGTCGTAAAGGCAATTTCAAACTCATACAGGGATAAAGGCTATTCAATTTTAAGGATAAATTTCAGGGGGGTCGGGAAGAGCGGCGGAAAATATGAAAACGGAATCGGCGAACAGAAAGATGTGCTATCAGCCTTATCATACATGAATGAACTGGGAATAAGCAGGACGGACCTGGCGGGCTATTCTTTCGGAACCTTTGTTAATATCGGGGCTGTAAAAAAACGCCCTTCTGTTCAGAAAATGATAATGGTGTCCCCGCCGGTCGCCTTTATGGAATTCGGCCGGCCTTCGCCTGTTCTCTGCTTAAAACTCGTTATAACGGGAAGCCTCGACGAAATCGCACCTGAGGAATCTGTTAAAAAAAATCTTTTGCAATGGAATCCGGAAGCTGTGCTTGAAGTAATCGGGGGCGCCGATCATTTTTATTCGGGATATCTTAAAAAGCTCGAAGAAATTATATCTCTGCATATATAATTCCGGGCACATGGGGTCACCCTGTATTTATTCTTTCAGCTATTACCGTGAAACCCGGAATCAGTTTTTTTGTTGCTGAATCCTCATTATTAATCTATTAAACGAGGCCTTGTAATTATGAAAAAATAAAAACGCAAGGCAAAGCCATTTACTGTAAAGGGAGTTTTATTTTGCTCGGCACAATTGTAAACACAATCGCAATTCTTGCAGGATGTTTTGCAGGCATACTGTTAAAGGGAGGAATCCCTCA
>JAHJRK010000251.1 GCA_018830925.1 Pseudomonadota bacterium | reverse complement strand
GCCCGCATGACTTTAACGGACGAATGTCTCTTCTTATGGGCAGCTATGGCTTTCGACGATTTTGAGAATCCTGTGGCCCCCTGAACATCGAGCAACCCCACACTCAAAAGAATACACAGGATCGCTATACCATATCTTCTTGCCATGCTCCCTCCGTGAATTGAAAAAATTCCTGGAACCATATCACATCTGCCGGAGAAATTAAATCATTATATTATGAGTTGTAATCCTGCATTTTATGTTAGAATCTTGTTCCATTCAGAAAATCAGTTTTTGTCTTCTTTTCCCGATCGAAGCTCGTTTAAAATCCGCGGCAGTTCTTCAACCATATATAATGGAAGAGACAGCAGAGTGTAAGAGACAGGAGTGCTTCCACCATCAATCCTCGCCGAATGGGTTATCTGCCGGATGTCAGGGAGATTAAGATCAAAACGAACGCAGAGCGCCGCATTTTTACTCAATGCAAACTGCTGCAGAGATTTGAGCGTTCCGCTTTTGCCGGCCTTGACTTCGATGGGTATTACCTGATTACCGTTTGCCGTCACATAGTCCGTTTCCGCATTGGCTGTTTTCAGCTCCCGCAGCCAATAGGTTAACTGCGGCGGTTCGAGCGGATTTAATAAATGCTGACCTACAAACTGTTCCGCCAGTTTCCCTTCATTAACAAGCGCATCTCCGTCCAGTGCCTGGAGTGCAATCCAGTCCAGCCCTGTAAGATAGGCGGCCAGGCCGACATCCATGAAAAGCGTTTTATAGACATTTTCATTTATATCGGCAATCAGAGGCACTCCCGAACAATGGCTGTGGAAAACCTGATGGCAGACACGCGCCTTGACGAGCAGGTCGATGACGCTCTTCACATTTCTGGATTTGTCTTCTCTGGATATGTTGCTGTATTTTACCTTCTGCCCGATAATTCTCGGAATCCGCCGGAAAACTTTCTGCATTAAGGCCAGATCTTTTTGTTTGGCGTATTTGGAAAAATCATCCTGATATGTCCCGGCAATGGAGCGATGGACTGCGGTGACTTCCATCAAAGAGTTTTCTTCGGCAAATGCGTTCACGGCTTCGGGCATTCCGCCTACGAATAAAAATTCACGCTGGCGTTTGACCAGTTTTTGATGAGCCGTAACAGGCATTGTTTTATTGATCCGGAATTCCGAAAGATACCGGTTCAGCCCTGGTTCAACGGCGGTTAAAAACTCTGTGAAAGTCATCGGTCCCAGATGATAGTACTCGATTCGGCCGACGGGCATTGAAAAATGGTGACCGGCCAATGCAAATTCGAGCAGAGATCCGGCTGATATCACCGGAAGATCTGGTTTCTCTTCATAAAAATACCGGAGAGCCTGTATAGCGTGAGGGGTAGCCTGAATCTCATCCAGGAATAAAATAGCGCCGGGATCTTGGATGTTTCTCCCGAGAAGCGCATCCAGTTCTCTTATAATCGAATCTATATCAAGGGTCTTAAAAAGATTGTTCAGATAAAGATTCTGTTCCAGATTGACTTCATTTAAAACAAGACCGTTTTTTTCAGCAAAATGGCGCACCAGTGTGGATTTGCCGACCTGGCGGGTGCCTCTTAACACCAGCGGTTTTCTGTGGTTTTTCCGATACCAGTTAATTAAATATTTTTCAGCGGTTCTTTGGAGCATGGCTAAAACAAACCTCTTTTTTGACCATAAATCAATCTAAAAAGAGCTTTGTTTATCAAATAATGATCATACGAAAAGGGGTAATGAATAAAAAACGCGATCCGGATAAAATTTCCGATTCCCGGATGGACAGGGAAATCACTCCGGTTTGGTATTCAGTTCGACGGTTATGCCGTCTGCCTCAGAGCCCGGTTCGAGTACTATCAGCCGTACACGGCCGGTGGCAACCAGCCGGTCGCGGTCATCCGTTACCTGCGCTTCCCATACGTGTGAGCGTCTTCCCGTTAAGACGGGCCTGGCTGTGCAGCGCAGGGTGCCCGAGCGCACGGCCCGCAGGAAAGAGGTTGTGTTCTCGAGCCCGACAGCGCTTTTTCCTTCGGAAAATACATTTAATGCCGCACCTGTGCTGCATAATGTCTCGATCATGCCGGCGTACACGCCTCCATGTACTATCCCGTAAGGCTGAAGGTGTCGCTCGTTAATTTCAATTTCAGCTACGAACTCGTTCGGGGCAGCCTTGACAAAATGAAGGCCCATAGACTTGTTGAAGCCGCCAAGAAGTTCGTTTATCATCTCAACCGCATTTTCAGGGAATTCGTCCATTCTTAATTGCTCCTTATGTGATCTTACCGGCATGGTCATTTGTAATTGCTCAGAATCAGAATCCGGAATAGAAGGATTGTAGTCTCCCGCAACTTACCAACCTCTTCAAGCTGAACATTGGCAAAGTATCACCTTAACCAAAGCAGGTTTCCTTTATATTCCGGCTCCTGAATTCTGACTCCTGGCTCCTGAATAGCTACTGTCTTTAAATCTATCTGTGTTCATCAGTGTGAATCTGTGACTGAACAGTTACCGTCTTTTTGAAATAATTCCATCATCTGACCCGGAATTGACTGGGTTTCGATGGTTTCCGGATCTTTTCCATCCGGCAGCCGCAATGTGAGGGAACGCGCATGGAGCGCAAGACGGTCAAAAGCAAAATTCCGTTTAAGGTAGTTTGCCGCCCGGGTCGAGCCATATCGCGCGTCACCGACTACCGAATGACCGGACAGTTTCGCATGTCGCCGGATCTGATGCGTCCGGCCTGAGAGAAGCTCAATTTCCACCATCGTATAATGAGCACTATGGTCAAGAACCCGGTAACGGGT
>JAHJRK010000250.1 GCA_018830925.1 Pseudomonadota bacterium | reverse complement strand
GGCAATCGGAGTGCCGCACACAAAAATTTACAAGGCTTTGATATATTTCGGCAACGCCCTTGATGCTCTTGATGCGGGAAAATGGCAGGAAGCAAATGATTATTTCGGCATGGCGCTAAAGGAAGATCCTATGTTTGATCTTGCGAAAATAGCCGCGGATACCTGCCCAAGTGCTGATTACCCGAATATAAACAGTATATCAAACATGCCGGCTGCCCGGATTTCATCAATACTCGAAGCGTATGTGAATGCGGCGGAAAGCATTAGCACACACACTGACACAACAGACCCCGAATCACTTCTTAACAGCGGATATATCGGAACGGATGTTTTAGGCATAGATATAGGCGGGATCGGTATCAACCAGGTTGGTAATGAGACTGTGGTCCCGGTTCTCCCGGATGGCGGAGGGGGAGGTGGGCCGTCGTATCCGTCCGGGCCGACGTATCCGTAATTGTTTGATGGTTATCCTGATCGGTTGGGGTTTTAAGGTTAAATTTATGGATGAGGACGCCTGGATGTTGCTTTATATCCATACATGAAAATAAAATAACATGGAAACAGTTTTAATGACGGAGGTGAATAGCTATGATAAATATTAAAAAAATTATATACGGATTTCTGATAACCGGACTTGTGCTTATGGTCGGCTGCGGCGGTATAGCTGAGTTAACAAAAGCAGAATTAAAGCTCGGGAACAAAAATTATGATGAAGCGATAACGCTTTATAAAGAGTACCTTGCAAAACGGCCCAATTCTGCGATCGGTCACAGCAAACTCGGCTTTGCCTATTTGAAGACAGGACGGCTGGACGAAGCTGTTTCAGAGTTTCAGACAGCGTTAAAAGCAGATCCGGGTGAGCCGTTTTCAACATACTATCTTGGCCTTGCATATCTGAACAAAGAGGATTACGAAAAAGCAATAGCGGTATGGCAGGGTTACAGAAACATGACTCAGCCTCTTGTTGAAGAAGAGATCAGGCGGCAGCTTACACTTCTCCAGATAGCTTACAGTCACAAAGCGGCTGTAAAGGCTCTGGCTGAAGAGAAGAATCTTATGGCTGCCAAACCGGACACCAACACAGTCGCTGTGTGCTATTATCAGGATCTTTCACCGGACAAGAGCCTTCGTGCTTTCCAGAAAGGGCTTGCATCCATGATAATAACAGACCTGTCAAAGGTTAAATCCGTCAGGGTTGTTGAAAGGGTCAGACTTCAGGCTTTACTGGAAGAGATGAAACTCGGGCAGACAGGCATTGTTGATCCGAAAACAGCTCCAAGATTAGGCAAGCTTCTTGGGGCTGAAAACATAGTAGTCGGAAACCTCTCTTCAGGAAGCATAAAGGCTGTAACTACCCTGGCTTCCACAGGGAAAGGAAATGTTAAGGGATCGGCTTCTGTTTCTGTTGATAAGAATAAATTTTTTGAGATTCCGGTAATTATAGTAAGGGATATCGCCAAAATCCTTGGAATTACTTTATCAGATGATGAAAGCAAAGCAATCGGCATTCCGCATACAAAAGTATATAATGCCCTGATTTATTACGGGAATGCTCTTTACGCTCTTGATGCAGGGAAATGGAAAGAAGCAAAAGACTTTTTTGCCATGGCTCTGAAGGAAGACCCGGCGTTCGCCCTTGCAAAGCAGGGTGCCGATTCCTGTCCTGGAGCAGGTTCTCCGGGTGTAAGCGCTGTATCGGGCATGTCGGCCGCAAGCCTGTCGGATAGATCGGAGGTCGGTGTGAGCAAAGCCTCAGATTCACAGAGTGTTGCAGATGCTGAAGCTGCCAGCGCCGGACGGGGCGGAGGCTGTTTTTCTTATGACACTAAAGTTCTTATGGCCGATAATTCATTCAAGCGGATAATTGATCTTCGTGAAGGAGAATATGTAAAGGCCTGCGATATTGATGCCGGTGAAGTTGTGAACAGGAAAGTAACAAACAAGTACCGTGCTGACCAGAATCACTATTATCTGATCAACAGTGATATCAGGATAACCGAAAATCATCCTGTTTTTACGGCTGATGCAAAGTGGGTAAAAGTTGCAGACCTTGAAGTCGGTGACAGTATGGCCACAATCGACGGATCAGTAAAAATATCTTCAATAGACAGGATAGAATATGACCACAGAGTATATAATTTTCAGGTTGATGACAGCCATAACTATTATGTTTCAGCGCATGGAAAAGAAGTATATCTGGTTCATAACTCAAAATAAATTAATATGAAGGAAGATTTAATGAATAGATTGAGCATATTTGCCCTTACAGTCATTCTTGCGGTTATTGTTTTTATTGCCGGATGTGCCGGAGCAAAGAAGGAAGATATAAAAGCAAAGGATGAGCAGCCGGTTGCGGTTGTAGACCAGGCCCCGAAAACAATGGCTATCCTGCCATTTGAAAACAACTCCGTCACTGATCCGGAAAAATTTGCACCTTTGAGCAAAGGGCTTTCGGCTATGCTGATTACCGATCTTAAAAACAGCGGAACTTCTCTTAAGCTGATTGAGCGGGAGAAGATACAGTCACTTTTAAAGGAGGTCGCGCTCAGTCAGAGCGGAAGCGTGGATCAGGCGACTGCGGTAAAGGCGGGAAAAATACTCGGAGCTCAGTCCATAGTTTTCGGGTCGTTCATGGTTCTTGGAAACAAGGTCCGGATGGACGCGAGGATAATAAAGGTTGAGACAAGCGAGGTGATGATGGCGGAATCGATGACCGGTGAGAGCGACGCCTTCATGAATCTGGCTATGGACCTCGCGGGAAAGATAGCAAAATCGATGAAAGTGGCTTTCAATCCTGTTACCTTGAAGAGTGAAGGCGATATCAATGCCGCGCTTTATTTTTCAAAAGGGCTTGATGCGCTTGACAGAGGAGATAAGAAAGAAGCAAAAAGACTTTTTTCAAAAACCATTGAACTTGACCCTGCATATAAGGCGCAGGTCGATAATGTGAAAGGTTTAAACTGATGAAAAAGCTAATATTACTGCTCATATTCGTATTAGCGGGTTTACTGATCTTTGGTAACGGCGCTTTTGCCGAAGACAAGACGATTGAGACTGAAGGCGTAAGCCAGATTTCGAGGGAAGACGCCATACGGCAGGCCCAGCGTTCGGCTGTTGAGCAGGCAGTAGGTGTCTTTATTAACTCACAGACAGAGGTTGATAATTTTGAACTGAAAAAAGACAAGATATTTTCCAAAACCCAGGGCTATATAAAAAGGTTTTCAGTTTTAAAGGAAAAAAAAGAGGGCGATCTTTTCAAGGTCATTGTGAACGCAACCGTTTCACTTGATAAAATCAAGGATGACCTTATTGCGATGAAGATTCTCCTTGAGAGTATGGAACGTCCGAAACTCATGGTTCTGGTCGAAGAGGATTATAAGAGCATGGATAACCTCGGGATGGGAATCGCCTCGACTGAAATGTCGTCGTTACTTGGCGCCAAAGGTTTTGAACTTGTCGACAAGTCTCAGGTTGATGCTGTCATAAATAATAATCAGGGAAGGCAGGCGCTTGCCGGGAATGCTAAAGCAGCCAAGGCTCTCGGGCTAAAGTTCGGGGCTCAGTATGTTATTGTCGGAAAGGCGGTTGCCCAGGATGCAGGAGAGGCCTATCCCGGTTCAGGGTTAAAATCAATACAGGCAAGCCTCCAATTAAAGGTTATCCAGACACAGACAGGACTTGTTTTGGGTTCTGTTGTAAAGAACGGTGTTTCAGCCCATATGAGTCCTCTGACAGGCGCAACAAATGCGATCCAGATGTCTGTTCAGAAGGCCGTGGATGAATACCTGGTTGATGCCATCACCAACTCTTTCCAGGGTTTTCTCAACAACGGCTCTCCTCTTAAGCTGCACGTGACCGGTGTAAAAACTTTCCAGGAATCGAAGATGGTCATTGCGGCAGTTGAAAAAACAGAGAAAGTTGCGAGCAGTAAAAAAGAAGGGTGGAATAAAACCGGCGGCGTTCTTGTGCTTGATCTCCTTTATAAAGGGACAAGCGAGGAGCTGGCGGAAGTGCTGGACGGTAAAAAGGTGGGGAGCGGCAAGCTCGAAGTCGTTGATGTTGCGCCGGAAAGACTCGACTGTAATTTGAAATAAAACTTGATTGATTTAGAAGACAATAAAAGGGGGATGGTTTCCATCCCCCTTTTATTGTCACTGCTTTTACAGGAAAAATTTTTTGTCGAGCCGTATTGATGTTTCATTTATTATAACTGATGCTGCGGCAATAACCGGGTCGTGTTCGAAAAAAAGAATCCATTTATCTTCAAGCGCCCTTGCAAGATATTCTTCCTTCTCCTTTATTATGGTCAGCGGATAGTTATCATACGCCATGCGCCATGAGACAGGGATGTGGGCCGATGTCGGAAT
>JAHJRK010000249.1 GCA_018830925.1 Pseudomonadota bacterium | reverse complement strand
GATTTATTTCTCAGCCGGCTTAAATTAACCGGCAAAATTTCTCTTATTCTCCATGACTGGGGCGGGATGATAGGCATGGCATATGCGGTAAGAAATCCTGAGAAAATAAGCTCTGTTGCTATAATGAATACTGCGGCATTCTTCCCGCCCGGCGGAAAAACGAAGATCCCTTTAAGATTGCGGATTATACGCAATATCGGCCCCTTTGCAAATATTGCCGTTCTTGGGTTTAACCTGTTTGCAAAAAGCGCCCTTTACATGGCATCATACAGGGGCCTTTCAAAAGATGTGAAAACCGGGTTGATTGCTCCATACAATTCATGGAGAAACAGAATCGCAACCTTAAGATTTGTTCAGGATATTCCTCTTGGAAAGAATGATCCGAGCTATGATACCGTTAAGTATGTTGATGATAACCTGCACAGGCTTGCTGATATTCCCCTGCTCATCTGCTGGGGAAAGCATGATTTCGTATTCACTGAAAATTATCTTGCCGAATGGCAGAAACGCTTTCCGAAGGCCGAAACTCATCTTTTTGAAAATGCGGGTCATTACGTTCTGGAGGATGAACCTGAAAAGATATCTTTTATTATTAAAAGTTTCTTAAAAAAACATCAGCTTTGATGGACTCTTAAAAAGCCGGTAAAAGGTGCAATGCAAAAGTCAAATGACGATTTTGTAAATGTATCATCTCATCTAAAAAGAATGGCTGAAATCCAGCCATATAAGAGAGCTGTTGTCTATCCTGTTTCACGGGATAAAAACGGCCGTATCGCCTATGCCCATCTTACTTTTCTTCAGCTTGACCGGGAATCGGACCTGATTGCTCACGGGCTTAATAAAGCGGGTATACATCAGGGAACAAGGACCGTCCTGATGGTAAAACCCGGGCCTGATTTCTTTGCCCTTGCTTTCGCCCTCTTTAAAACCGGCGCAGTCCCAGTAGTAGTTGATCCCGGCATGGGTATAAAGAGAATGCTTTCCTGCCTTAAATCAACAAGGCCCGAAGCCTTTATCGGAATACCTCTTGCCCATCTTCTTAGAACCTTATCCCCCGGTTTCTTCAAAACAGTCAAAGTCTGGATAACAGTGGGACGGCGCTTCTTCTGGGGTGGATATACCCTCGACGGGATGAGAACCGAAGCAGACAGATCATATCCTCAGGCAATGACAAGAAGAAACGATACGGCTGCCATACTCTTTACTACCGGCAGCACCGGGCCTGCAAAAGGCGCGGTATACACGCACGGCAATTTCGATGCCCAGGTAGAACATATCAAAGATCATTTTCTCATAACATCTGATGAAATTGATCTCCCGACATTTCCCCTCTTTGCCCTTTTCGATCCTGCCATAGGGATGACGGCGGTTATTCCTGACATGGATCCAACGAAACCTGCCCTTGTTAATCCGGAAAAAATCATCGAAGCGGTCATTAATCAGGGCGTGACAAACATGTTCGCCTCCCCTGCCCTCTTAAACCGTGTCGGAAGATACGGCAATAGCAGAGGAATAAAACTCCCCTCATTAAAAAGGGTTGTATCTGCGGGAGCCCCGGTTTCGCTTTCAAACATAAAATGCTTTTCCTTAATGCTCACAGACGAAGCCGAGATTCACACCCCGTACGGAGCCACGGAGGCTGTTCCTGTCATATCGATCGGAAGCAGGGAGATCCTGTCTGAAACAGGAAGATTGAGCGAGCAGGGGCAGGGAATCTGCGTTGGAACTCCTTTAAACGGAATAGATGTGCAGATAATAAAGATTACAGATGACCCGATAATAAAATGGTCCGCTGATATCCTTGTACCAGACGGCGAGGCCGGTGAAATAACGGTCAGGGGAGATCTTGTTTCAAGGCAATATTTTGAAAATCCCGGAGCCGACGCGCTTTCAAAAATTAAAGACGGAACCGGAATCCGGCACAGGATGGGGGATCTCGGCAGAAAAGATGAAAAAGGAAGGATCTGGTTTCTTGGCCGGAAAAGCCACCGTTTAATTACGCCTGACGGGACTCTTTTTACGATTCCATGCGAAGCCATATTTAACAATCATCCGGAAGTCTTCAGAAGCGCCCTCGTTGGAATCGGTAAAATACCGAATCAGATACCGGTCATATGCATCGAGCCTGAACACGAAGTAAATACCGATAAAAATAAGCTTGAAAAGGAACTTCTTGCGATTGCCGGGCAACATGAATTGACAAAAAATATTAAAATAATTCTTTTTCACAAATCATTTCCGGTTGACATCAGGCATAACTCCAAGATCTTCCGGGAAAAGCTCTCTACATGGGCTGAAAAACGGATTAAAAAATGTGACGGAAAATAATTCATGTCTCTTAAATCTCCACAAAAAGTACTTGTTACCGGGGGCGGCGGATTCCTCGGATATGCAATTTCAAAGCTTCTTTCAGAAAGAGGAGACCGTGTAACGAGTTTTTCAAGAAGATTTTATCCTGAACTTGAACCGTTTAACGCGGAGCAGATCCGGGGCGATATAAGCGATATAAAAGCCGTTGAAAATGCCTGTAAAGGGAAAGAGATCGTTTTCCATACCGCTGCAAAACCCGGGGTGTGGGGTGATTACATAGAATATTACAGAACCAATGTGGAAGGAACAATAAATGTCATTGAAGGATGCCGGAGACACGATGTTTCTTGTATGATACACACAAGTTCACCGAGCGTTGTTTTCGACGGAAACGACATGGAGGGCGCCGATGAATCTGTTCCGTATCCCGGGGTTTTTCACGCCCACTATCCGAAAACAAAAGCGATAGCGGAACAGCATGTTTTAAAAGCTTCCTTGTCCGGTCTAAAAACAATCATATTGCGTCCGCATCTCATATGGGGCCCGCGAGACAACCATCTTGTCCCAAGAATAATCAAAAGGTCGAAAAGGCTTCGCATAGTTGGAAATGGGAAGAACATGGTTGATACAATCTATATAGACAACGCGGCATACGCTCATATCCTTGCGGCCGATTCTCTTAAAAAAAACAATGCCCTTTCGGGCAAAATATACTTTATAAGCCAGGGGAAACCTGTGCCCTTGTGGGAGATGGTAAACAATATTTTAAGAGCCGGGGGACTTCCTCCGGTAACCCGCACAATAGATCCGAGGGTTGCCGCGCTTGCGGGAGCTTTTCTTGAATCTTTGTACGGGCTGCTTCATATCAGAAGCGAACCGCCAATGACAAAATTTGTCGCAAAAGAGCTTGCAACTTCACACTGGTTCGATATAACCGCTGCGAAAAGAGATCTCGGATATGCTCCGACAGTCTCAACTGAAGAAGGACTCAAGCGCCTTGAAGAATGGCTGAAAAACACAACTTTAAAAGGAACAGGAAGATGAAGCTTACAGATATTTTGCCTCTTGAAAAATGGGTTGAGCTGGAAAAGGAGATAAACAGAAGATCAGGTCTGAACGCATCTGTTTTTGATATCAACGGAATCCGGATAAGCGATTTCCAGAAATGGCCCAACAGGCTCTGCCCGGTCATCAAGGCAAATGACAAGGGACAAAGCTACATATGCGCTGTTGCTCACATGAATCTTGCGGCACAGGCAAAACAAACCGGAAAAGCGGTTAAGGAAGAATGTGACGCGGGACTGGTCAAGGTAGTCTTTCCCATATTTGTATCGGGCGAGTTCCTCGGCGTGGTTGGAGGATGTGGGCTTCTGCTTGACGATGCGGAAATCGATACATTCTTCATAAATAAAACAACAGAGATCGAGGAAGAAAAGCTTGATGATCTTTCAAGCGATATAGGGAAGATATCCTCACAACAAGTTGATGAAACAGCAAAATTCTTAAAAGAAGAGGTTGACAAAATAACAGGTAATTTATAAGCATTCTCTTCGTTTTGACCTTTTACAAAACCATAACTAACATGGAGATGTAAAAAATGAAATCTCCGGTCGTTCTTGTCATCGGCGGCGGAATCGCGGGGCTCACTGCAGCCCATGAACTTTCAAAACTCGGTATCAAAGTCGAGCTTGTTGAAAAAGAGCCTTTTCTCGGAGGTCATGCAATTCAGTTTACCTGCAAAGCCGTCGAAAGCTGCGCAAAATGCGGCGCATGCATGGCGGAAGAGAAACTCAGCAATGTTATTCATAATGAAAATATAGTAATTCACACCGGCGCGAATTTAGAGAGGATATCAAAAAACGGCCGCTTTAATTACAATATTCAATTAAAGCTAAATCGTATAGATCAATCAAAAAATACAGGCTATTCCGCCACTGCGGATGCGGTTATTATGGCAACCGGGTTCGAGCCGTTTGATCCTGTGAAAAAGCCATACGGATACAGGGTTTTTAAAAATGTTATAACGAACCTTGACCTTGAAAGAATGTTAAAAATAAATGGCGTT